>JADCFR010000346.1 GCA_020249415.1 Roseomonas sp.
CGGGCGAATTGTTCGCGTGCCGAGACATCATGCTGAATGCCGAAGATATAGCGTAACTCGCCACCATCACCGAAAATCGGCGACAGATGCAGTTCATTGATGAAGCGCGATCCATCCTTGCGGTGATTGACGATTTCCACGTCAATCGGCTTGCCCTTCTCGATCGCCTCCCGAATCGCGCGGATATGGCGCGGATTGGTGCCCGGGCCTTGCAGGAAACGGCAATTATGCCCGATCACCTCTTCTTCCGAATAACCCGTGATGCGATAGAAGGCCGGATTGGCATAGATGATCGGGCAATCAGGCAGGTTCGGATCGCAGATCACAATGCCCGTTGGCGTCGCGAGCACAGCAGCGCTCAGCACCCCCTGCAAGGGCGTCGGCAGATGGGTTGCAAGTTTACTCGCTGTAGGAGACGAGCGCTTCGAATGGGACATCGAGCTTCTTCCTCCCGTTCAGGAACGAAAGTTCAATCAAGGCGGCGGCGGCTGGCACCACGGCGCCCGCATGGCGCAGCAGGGTAATGCCGGCAGCCATGGTGCCGCCGGTGGCCAGCAGATCATCCAACAGGACAACGCGTTGGCCGGGGCTGACGGCATCGGCCTGCATTTCAATCCGGTCCGTGCCATATTCCAACGCGTAATCAAGACCGATACGCTCACCAGGCAGCTTGCCGCGCTTGCGCAGCATGATGAAGCCAAGCCCCAATTCCAGCGCGAGCGGCGCGGCCACCAGGAAGCCGCGGCTTTCAACGCCCGCCAAAAGATCAGGCTTATGCGGGCGAATCGCGCGCGCCATGCGCGCCATGGCGATGCGCCAGGCGGGGCCATGCCGCAGCAGGGTGGAAATGTCATAGAAAAGAATGCCCGGCTTGGGAAAATCCGGGATGCCGCGAATATGCGCCCTAAGGTCCAATTGATCGTTTGTGTCTGTCACGTTCTGCTGCTGTCTTGATTGCGCCTTACCCGGCACCGATCAGTGCGGGCTTGCTGAGCCTTTCCTGCCTGATCTTATCAATGTTACACTTTAAATGTCCAGTTAAGTTGACAGCGCTGGCAAAATTTCTCCCCCGCCCCTATTTGCGGGCCATGTCAAAACCCATGCTCGCCGGATTGCTCGGCGTTATCGGCTTCCTGCTCTATGTGGCGGTAGTTATTATCCTTGCGGATCATGTACTTGGTACGCATTGGACCCTGGAATTCATCTATTTCGCGCTGGCCGGAATTGTCTGGGTCTGGCCTGCCAAGGCGCTCATTATCTGGGCGGCCAGGTAGGAATTCAGTTCAAGCCCCTTCCCGGGCCGCCAATTGGGTGATCTGGCCGCGCATGGCATCCAAAAGCGCCGTCACGCGCCCGCCATTGCGTTGAATGACGGCGGCATATTCGCTGCGCGTGGTGAGGCGAAGCGATGTGCCTTCCGCGATCATATCCACCACCTTGGGCTGGCCCGTGATTTCTGCCACGCGCCAATCCAGCGCGAATGGCGGCGTATTCGGGCGTTCGACCAGCGTGCTCACCAATGCATCCTCCTCCGTGCGCTGCTGGGAACGCCCAAGCACGAATTTCACCCCGCGATATTCGCCGAATCGGGCAGAGAGGTTGCGGATGATGATTTCGTCAAAAAGCTTCAGGTAGTCCTGCATTTCGCCTGGCGTTGCCTGGCGCACATGGCGGCCCAGGATGAAGCGCCCGGTGCCTTCAATATCAATCGCAACGCGCAGGATGCTGGCAACCCGATCACGCCGCTGCCCCTGGTTCAGGCGGGGATCATTGATGGCATTCACCAATTCCTGCCCCGCCTTGCCGACAAAGGCGGTGGCGCGGCTGATATCCATCTGCTGCGCATGCGCCGGGCGGCTGATGAGCCCAGCAAGACCGGCAAGCAATTCGCGTCGGGAGAACAGGAAATCGGACATGATCAAGCCTCCAAACCATTCTAGTGGTGCGATTCATGCTGACCTATCCCCTGCCCAAATAGCGCCCGCGCACCACTAAGCGTCTATTTGGAGGGCCAATTCACGCCACTGTCGGGAACCGACAGCGGCGATCGGACCACGAGGCAAAACCAAAGCGCCGCGCCCTTCACCGAGCGTCGAACAGCCGCAGCAGATATAGCGGCGGGCTGGAATCCCGTATCGGGTGATTGAACAAGCGGTCGCCCGAATGAATAAGCGGCTTCTGACTGTACCGGCCGATGGCGGATTGCTTGAACAAGCGGCCAATGCATCTTGTTGGCACCGCTTCCCGACACGCCCCCCGATTTACGCATCTCATTGGGCATGTTGCCGAGCCCCCTCAGCGCCTGACCCTGATGCCCTGCGCCAGAAGGTCACGGCGAGCATGGCCAGCCACGCCAGGGCAAAGGGTGGGACGGTGGCGTTCAGGGCATTCAGTGCCGGGACCATGGTTCTGAGGGCCGTCAGCGCGAAGGCGATGCCGAGTGCCACGCTGATGATGGCGTTGATCCTCATGCCCAGCCTTTGGAAGACCAAGCCGAGCGAGATCAGCCAAAGGCCTGAGACAAGCTGCACGCCAAGCAGTTCCCCAACCCCGCCAGCATAGGCGTTGAGCGTCATGTAGTTCATCTCGATGATGGCGCGAGTCGCCGGGTCGGGTGTCGCCACGTAAAGATCGGCCAGCATCGGCATGGTGGTCAGCCATCGAACAATGCCGAGCGTCTTCAGGATGCCTGCCGCAATGGCGAAGGCCGCCATGGTGTCGGCCAGCATGCCGCCGGCGCCATGCGCCATCGCGAAGCGCCGCAAGGCGATACCGAAGGGCACCATGGCGATAGCCGTCAGAAGATAGCCCCAATAACCAACCTGAATGGCAAGCGGATTGGCGGCGACAAGGGGAAGCGCCTGGTTTGCGGGCAGCCTCAAACTGGCGGGCCAGCCGATCGCCTGACCCAGCACGATGACGGGGATCAGGAAAAGCACCAGTTGAGACAAGGTCAAAAGCACCAGGGCGATGGTTTCGGCGCGGGTCATCGGCGCGGTAGCTGGCTTGTCTGACATGGCGTGTTCCTGGCTGCATTGACTTCAAGGATGAATCGCGAAGCTTGGTGGCCGCCGCAGAAGCATTCGCCTCTGGCGACGGCCATGCCGGGGTCCCTTGGACAGCGTCAGAACCTGTAGCTGAGGCCAAGGCCGAAGCTTATTTGGTTTTCATCACCTTCGCGGGAGACGATGGGGCTGTCCGCGGCATCGCCCATCAGACGCCGGAAATTGACCACGCCGGTAATGCCCCAACCGCCGGAGATGACATAATTGGCCGTAAGCGTCAGGCCGACATCGCGGATGCCGCCGCTGGCCTTGTATTCCGGCAAGCCGCTTGCGGCGGCGCCGGCTTGCGTCACGCCGAAGAAGGTCTGGTTGTAGCGATCGGTGGCATAGGTCGCGAGCGCGATCGCGCGCAGACGCAGCCGATCGGTGGGATCGAAGCGATAGCTGCCGCCAAAAAACAGCAAATTGCCCGATGAGGTCGAAGAAACATCGTGATGGTACTGCACTTCAATCGCAGCCTCGTCGCGACTGGTGAGAACGTCGCGGAAAGGCAGCCGAATGAAGGCGCCGGCTTCGGTTGAATCGTCAATATCGCCAAGCAGCTTCACGCGCTTGTTTTCGACGTCAGATCGCCCACGGCGCTGACCCAGAACAGGACCAAACTCGATACCCGTCCAGGGAGAGATGTTGGCGCGCAAGGCAATGCCGGCGCTCAGCGTGGCGGTTTCGATGTAGTAGTTATCATAGCCGAGACGCGCAGCAACAAGCGGGCCGACGCTCCGGTCACTTGAGCCTTGGTAATCCGGGGTCGAGAGCGCACCGAGCGAGAAAAAGCCCGAAATCCGAGGGTCGGACTGCGCCATGGCCGGGGCGGCGAGACCCGTCAGCAAAAGGGGCGCTGCGAGAGCGACCAGTGGGAAGCGGCTGTTTGTATTCATGGACGCAGGGCCTTTCGGTTTAGACGGTAATCCTGGTTATGTGAGACATCGGCCCTGCGGATGCGGGGAAGAGGCGCTCACCTGAATTTAGTTTAATGTTAAACTGACCAATGTCCAGATAAACTTCGTGTAACATAATGTTACTAAGATATTGTTGCGGCGGAGGCGACTGAACTGCGGGCTTAGGGGGTTTCGCGTGGGGTAAGATCAGCCGACTCCACATAAAACGGATTCTAAGTAATACGTAAAGAAGGTCGGAGAAACCGAAGGTGAACCGAAAACCGACTAAACCAGAGGCGGCAGCCTTTCGTCACCGCCATCGGGCATGGCACACGCCGCCACGATTAGCGCAATGAGGTCATCTGCCACCTCCTGCGCGCGATCCTCGGGGTTCCATAGCTCTCCCCCCGCACCTTCGGCGCGCAGGGCGCAGAATCCGTGAACGGCAGCCCAGGCGAGTGTGAGCCGCGCCCGCAAGGCGCGTCCATCCGCGCCCGGCACATGTCCGGCCATGGCCTCTGCAAGCGGTGCCCAGGAAGCCTGCAGCGCTTGCTGCCAGGCTGTGTCAGCCATATTCACCAGATCGGTTCTGAACATCAGGCGAAAATGCGCCGGATTGTCACGCGCAAAAGCCATATAGCCCTGGCCTGTCGCAGCAAGGCGGGCGCGGGCATCGGCATCGGGCGGCAGGGCTGCCACCGCATCCCGCATCGCCTGCGCCAGGCGCAGGTTTCCTTCGGTGGCGAAGCTTGTCAGCAGGCCGCGCAGATCGCCGAAATGTGGCGCGGCAGCGGAATGGGAA
Source organism: Roseomonas sp. (assembly GCA_020249415.1). Taxonomy (GTDB): domain Bacteria; phylum Pseudomonadota; class Alphaproteobacteria; order Acetobacterales; family Acetobacteraceae; genus Neoroseomonas. Next base: position 4,746 of record JADCFR010000346.1, read on the forward strand.
ACGCCAACCCGGCGGGCGCATTCCCGCAGGCTCACCGCATCCGGCCCGGTCGCCAGCACAATATCGGCAACGGCATCCAGCAGCGCGCGGCGGAGCGCGCCGTGGTGGTGTCTGCCCTTGGGCTTCGGCGTGGCCGTCATGCAAGGACCATGCTTTGGGAAGAATTGCTTGACAATAAAAAACCCTTACAGCCATAAACTGACCAATGGAAAGATAGAGGTGCCTCATGGACCCGGCAATAGTCTTCTCGGCGGCCAATACGCTTGCAATGGCGGGCTGGTTGGCCATGCTCGTGGCGCCGCGGACGCGCCTTGTCATCTGGTGGATCTGCGGCCTTGGCATCCCGGGGCTATTGTCAGTGCTCTACACGCTTTTCATGCTGCTTTACGCGCCGCATGCCGAGGGCGGGTTTTCATCCCTGGCCGAGGTCGCCCTGCTGTTCCGTCATGACGGCGTATTGTTGGCAGGCTGGGTGCACTACCTTGCCTTCGACATGTTCATCGGCGCCTGGATGTGCCGTATTGCCGCAGCCGAGCAAATGAATCCCTGGGCAGTGCGGCTTTGCCTGCCGCCCACATTTCTGGTTGGACCGGTTGGGCTTCTTCTTTTCCTGATACTGCGATTTTTGCTCCTGCGGCGCGTCAGCCCAGGGCAGCCATCATGACGAAGCTCCGGGCGCTCTTCGCGGCGTTGGATCAACGCCAGCCAATCCTTGCCCGTCTGGGCTGGGTGATGCTGATCATCGTGATACTCTGCCTGATGGCGGCGATGATTGATGGCCGAAGGATCAATGGCGTTTCGGTTTGGGTGAAGCCCGCAAAATTCGCGGCGTCCTTCGTCGCCTGGTTCTGGACCATGGCATGGGCCTGGGGGGTGCTTGCGCCCGCAGCGCGTAACGGTTGGGTGGCGCGCATTGTCTTGTGGGGAACAGTACTCGCCGCGATATTTGAGCAAGCTTGGATCCTGTTCCGCGCTGCCCTTGGGCAACCAAGCCATTTTGCCACGGATCGGCTTGGTGAGATTGCCTATCAGCTGATGGGGCTCGGCGCCATGACCCTGGTCTTTTTGGCCTTCGTGCTCGGCGTGCTGGTGCTGCTGCGGGGCGATCAGCAGCAGCCACGGAATTGGAGGCTGGCTGTCGGGCTTGGCCTTGCAATCACCGGTATTCTGGGCGGCATTACCGGCAATACAATTTCCAGCATGACAACACCCTATGTCGGCGGCAGCATGACGGATGCCGCAAATTTTGCACCCTTCTTCTGGTCACGCGATGGCGGGGATTTGCGCGCGGCGCATTTCCTGGCGGTGCATGCCATGCAGGCGCTGCCGGCCTTGGTATTGGTCATGCGATCCGTAACGCCGGCTGGTGTTGGTCTTGCTGCTTGCGTTTGGGTCGCCTTGATCGCCGGCGCCTATGGCGCTGCCTTCGCAGGTATTTCACTGTCACCTTAAAGCGGTGCTGTTTCGTGTTGGTTCTCGAAACACGCTTCAACAGGCGCCCGTGATCGCCGAAAGGTCGAAGGCGGCCCACACCACGTCGCAATCCAGATATCGCAGGCTTGGCGACTGAAAAAATATAATCTGAACAGGACCAATTCAGCCCAATCGGTTTCCGACGGGCTTCTTGGACATTTGGTCGGAGTGAGAGGATTCGAACCTCCGGCCCCTGCGTCCCGAACACAGTGCTCTACCAGGCTGAGCTACACTCCGAGGCCGACCGTGACGCCTGCGCGGCTATAGCGGGCAGGGGAGAAGGCCGCAAGCGGGTGGACCTCTTGCGGGTCACCATTGCCAGAACACGAAATAGGGTCTTTGCTGACACTCCCTTCGAACACCACCGGGAGAATGACATGAAATTTTGGAAATGCGTCGCAATTTTTGCTTCGCTCGTGGCCCTGACGGGCCCTGCCTTGGCCCAGGGCGATGTCATTACCGCGCGGCAGGATGGCCTGAAGGGGGTCGCGCGGCAGATGGAAAGCATCAAGGCCGTGGTGGATCAGCGCGGTGATCCGCGCGCAACTGCTGCGGCGATCGGCGAGATGATTGGTTTTTTCGAAGGCTTCACCGCGCGTTTTCCGGCTGGGAGCGGCACGGGCACTACCCGCGCCCTTCCGGCCATCTGGACCGATCGTGCCGGCTTTGAAACGGCCAATGGCAATATGGTGACCCAGCTTCGCGCCTTGCAGGCCGCGGCAAATGCCGGCGATCAGGCGGCCTTTGGCGCCGCTTTCCAGCAGACCGGCGCCACCTGTGGGGCCTGCCATCGCCCCTATCGCGCCCCCGCGCGATAACTGGCCCAATCGGGTGGGTGGCGGTACCCGGTCAAAACAAGCGGATAAACAGAAACACCGCCGCCCCAGCCAGCAGCAACAAACCAAGCGCCAGGCGCGCGGATGCCAGGCGAGGCGGCTTGGCGCCCTCTGGCAGCAGTTTTTCGCCGGTCAACATCGGCATCACCAATTCATGCCCCTTCACCAGCTTGTAGAGCATGATCGCCAGCACATGCAGCGCTATGGCGAAGACCAGATAGCGCTGCCCCGCCAAATGCCAGGCAGAAAGCCGGTCCTGTGTCGCCTCGCCAACCTTCAAGGCCAGGGGGCCATGCTGCGAATAGCTGAAACCGGGATCGTGATTGGTGAAAAGGCCTGTCAGGCCCTGGGCCAATAGCAAGGACAGCAGGACCACAACCATCCAGCCCCCTGCCGGATTATGGCTGGTTTCCGTATCCCGATCCCGCTTCGTAAGCCGCGCCAATTGCCGCAGCGCCGCTAAGGGCGATTTCAGGAAATGGGCGAAGCGCGCATTTTCTGACCCGAAAAACCCCCACAGGATGCGAAACAACACAAGAGTCAGGATAGCGTAGCCGGAGACAAAATGGACCGACCAGGCGCCGCTTTTGCCGCTGGCATAGGACAGTGCGACCAGCAGGATCAGGGTCCAATGAAAAAGCCTGACGGGGCGGTCCCAAATGCGAAGACGGGTGCTTTGCGCGCTCATGCTCACCTGCAGATTGCTAAAACCAGGATTGGCCTTGTTGCAGGCCGATGACAAGACACTTAGAAGCAAATGATGAAATGCAAACCCTGGGCAAGGGTAGTGTGCCGAAAAGCCTCGGGCGAGGAGAGTGCAGCATGAGTGACCGGAACGCCGGCGGCAGCAGCGCAAGGAAGCTGATCATGCCGGCTGTGTTGCTGGTGCTGGCGATACTGGTCTTTTTGGGCTGGCGCAGCGTTTTCTCGCCCGACCCCTCCGGTGTCACGGGTATCGCGCGCGCGCCCGTCAATGAAGCGGCCAGGGGCTCTGCGGGCCCAAGTGGCGCCGGCCAGGCTGCGCGCCCGGCCATTCCGGCGGCCCCTGCGCCGCCTGATCTGGCAAGCCCGACCGCCGAGGCCACCCGCCCAGACCCCAGCGCCCCCAGCACATCGGCCATGATGATCCCGCCGCGCTTTGACGTGGTCCGGGTCGGTGCCCGTGGGAGTGCCGTGGTGGCCGGGCGCGCCGCGCCGGGGGCTGAGGTGATTCTGCTCGCCGATAATGGCCGCGAATTGGGCCGCGCAAGGGCCGATCGGCGCGGTGAATTTGTCATCCTGCCCGCCGAGGCCCTGCCGCCCGGCGCGATGGAGCTCAGCCTGCGCGCGCGACTCGGGGATCAGGAAATGGCCGGGCCTGATACGGTGGTTCTGATAGTGCCGGATACGGCGCCGCAAATCGCCGAAGCGCCACGCCCCGCGCCGACGACCGAGCCCTCCGCCAGCGCCCAGGCCCAGGCTGCAGAGCGCCCCGCCCAACAGGCGCAAACCGCGCCAGCCCCGGCAGAACGCCCCGCCCAGCAAGCGCAAGCCGCACCGCCCCCGGCAGAACGCCCGGCCCAGGCGCAAGCCCCAGCGCCGACCGGCCCCTTGGCCGTGCTGATCCCCGGCCGGTCAGAAGCCGCCGCCCCGCGCTTGTTGCAGGTGCCGGAACCAGCCCCGCCAACCGGCACCCCGCCACGGCTTGGCATTGATTCGGTTGAATACGACCAAAGCGGGTCCATGCGCTTTGCCGGTGGCGCGACACCCGGCGCGAGGCTCAGGCTTTACGTGGATGATCAGCATATTGGTGAAGCGGTTGCCGATGCCTTGGGGCGCTGGGTCTTCCAGCCGGAAAGCCAGCCCTCCATCGGGCGGCACCGGCTCAGGGTTGATCAGCTCTCACCCACCGATGGGCGCGTGCTGGCCCGCGCTGAAGTGCCCTTCCAGCGGGAAGAACTCCCCGCCGAGGCCTTCGCGGAGCAGCGCATTGTGGTGCAGCCGGGCAATAATCTTTGGCGCATCGCCCGCGCCACCTATGGGCGGGGCATTCGCTTTACGGTGATCTACCAGGCGAATAAGGAGCAGATCGCCGATCCCAATAAAATCTATCCCGGTCAGGTCTTTACGCTGCCGATTGCCCAGCCGGCACCGGCGGCTTCCAGCCGATCCAGATAGGGATCGAGCGCGAGCACAAAGCGCACCAGCGCCGCGACCAGTTCTGGCGCATTGGTGGGCGGCACCAGCGCCAGATCGGCTTCAAAGCGTATCCGGTGATCGGGCGTGAGGCCCATGCGCCAGCCTTCCGGCAGGCCAGGATTCAGCGCGGCCACGGTGGCGAAGCTGGATTGGCGCAAATCCCGCCCTTCGGCGGTGGAGGGGATGCGCGCGGCATCGGTTTCGACGACCAGCCCTTCGGCGCTGAGCTCCGCCCGGCAGCGGCGACCGCGCCAGTCAAATGTGAATTCCAGGGGGCGGTCCGCCTGCCTGGGGGCAAGGCGGCCTTCGGGGTCTATGGCCAGATGGCCAAGCGTGATCACGTCCATGGCGGGCATATTTGTGCAATTTTGGTAAAAACACTGTAAGCGGGTCTTATGGCACTCGGACAAAGTCTTCGCATGGTTCTCGCCCGGCCGCATCCGGCGGCGAGGCCCTTCCTGATCGGTGGCGCTGCGGTGGCGCTGCTGGGTGGCGCGCTGCTTGGCGGCTTCCTGTTTTGGCTTGGCGTGGCGTTCACGCTGTTCTGCCTTTACTTCTTCCGCGACCCGGAACGCGTGCCCCCGGCGCGCCCTGGCCTGGTGCTGGCGCCGGCAGATGGGCATGTGGTGTCTGTCATGCCGGCCAAGCCGCCGGTGGAATTGGGCATGGGCGAGGAAACGCGCTGGCGCATCGCGATCTTCCTTTCGGTCCTTGATGTGCATGTGAACCGCATGCCCTGCGATGGCACGGTGACGCGCATCGCCTATCACCATGGCAAGTTCCTCAGCGCCAATCTGGACAAGGCGAGTGATGAGAATGAACGCAATGCCCTTGCCCTTCGCCTGCCCGATGGGCGCGACATTGCGGTGGTGCAAATCGCGGGGCTGATTGCGCGGCGTATCCTATGCGATGCCAAGGTGGGTGATGCGGTGCAGGCAGGTGACCGCTTTGGCATTATTCGTTTCGGTAGCCGCACGGATATCTATCTGCCGCCAGGTGTTGAGCCCATGGTCGCCGTGGGCCAGACCATGATCGGCGGTGAGACGGTTTTGGCGGAGTTGCAGGCGCGATGAGCACTGAGCGCGATACGGCTTCTTCAGCGCGCATGCGGCGGTTGCGCCGGCGCTTGCGCCCGCGCACGAGGCCAAGGTTTGAAGGACAATCCTTCAA
>JADCFR010000347.1 GCA_020249415.1 Roseomonas sp.
AGGTGGATATCGCCGCCCCCGCCGCACAACAGATCGCCCCCGGTGCCACGGATGGCTTCAAGAGTCGCCTGTTTGCCGGTGCGAAGGAAGTGCATGTGCTGGATGATTACGCAACGCGCTTCGGCATCAAGGATTTCGACAAGGCGATTGATTTCGGCTGGTTCTACTTCATGACCAAGCCCTTCTTCTATGCGCTGGATTGGCTGTTCCAGCTTTTCGGCAATTTCGGCGTCGCCATTCTGGTCTTCACGCTTGCCATCAAGATCCTTTTCTTCCCGCTGGCCAATAAGGCCTATAAATCCATGGCGAAGATGAAGGTGCTCGCGCCCAAAATGGCCGAGCTCAAGGAACGCTACAAGGATGATCCGCAAAAGGCGCAGACGGAGATGATGGCGCTCTACCGGAGTGAGAAGGTCAATCCTGCCTCCGGCTGCTTGCCCATCCTGATCCAGATTCCGGTGTTCTTCGCGCTGTACAAAGTGCTGTTTGTCACCATCGAAATGCGCCACCAGCCCTTCTTTGGCTGGATCAAGGATCTGTCCGCGCCCGATCCCACCAACCTGTTCAACCTGTTCGGCCTGCTGCCCTTTGATCCGGCGGCCTGGAGCACCTTCCTCCATATGCCGGCCTGGGCTTTGATCATGGGCCTGACCATGTGGGTGCAGCAGAAGCTCAACCCGCAGCCGCCCGATCCGATTCAGGCGAAGATTTTCGCCTGGATGCCCATTATCTTCACCTTCATGCTGGCATCCTTCCCGGCGGGGCTCATTATCTATTGGGCCTGGAACAATACGCTTTCCGTCGGCCAGCAATACTACATCATGCGCCATGAACGCGCGGCTTCCCGCGCCGCCAAGGCCGGCGGCAAGAAGGCGTGATGCCGCTTGCCAGGCTTGCGTGATGAACGGCCTTGCCGACACATCCGAGGAAGAAGCGCGCGCCGCCCTGCTTGAAGCGGGGCGGCTGCTTTTCGCGCGGCCTTGCGATTTCTACTTCGGCGCCCAAAAACTGGATCAAGTGCCACCCCCCGGCCTGCCGGAGATTGCCTTTTGCGGGCGCTCCAATGTTGGCAAATCATCCCTTCTGAATGCGCTGACGGGGCGGAATGCTCTGGCGCGCGTCTCCAACACACCAGGGCGCACGCGCCAGCTCAATTTCTTCAACCTGGGTGATCGGCTCGCACTCGTGGATATGCCGGGCTACGGTTATGCCAAGGCATCGAAGGAATTGCAGGCCGATTGGCAAGGCATGATGTTCGATTATCTGCGCGGCCGGCCCAATCTTGGTCGCGTGCTGCTGCTGATGGATGCGCGGATTGAAACCAAATCCGCCGATCGCGCGGCGATGCAGCTTTTGGATGATGCCGCCGTCGCCTTCCAGATTGTGCTGACCAAGGCCGATGATGTGCCGCCCGCCCAATTGGCCAAGCGCCTGGCCGAGGTTGAGGGCCTCGCCCGGCGCCATACCGCAGGCCATCCGGTGGTGATGGTGACCAGCAGCGAAACCGGGCAGGGCATTCCCGAATTGCGCGCCGAGCTTGCAGCCTTCGCCCTGCCGGGCTGAATCCTATTCAAACCGATTGGACCGCGGGAACCCATTCGGCGGCGCTTTGCCCGCGCCAGCGCGATTACCGACCCAGGCGCGCAAATCGGTCTCGGTCCGCGTTCTCTCGCCCAATACCCAGGAAAGCCCTTCCTTGCGGGTGAACACCTTGGCATCGGCCAGCCCGCCATCGCGATAGCTTTGCAATTGCACGCCACGCCCGCGTGTCATCTCCGGCACCTGATCAATCGGGAAAATCAGCAATTTGCGATTCTCGCCAATTACCGCAACGCAGTCACCCTCCGCCGGCGCACAGACCGCCGCTTCCACCGGCGGGTCCACATTCAGCACCTGCTTGCCAGTGCGCTTTTCCGCGAGCAAATCCTCGGCCTTCACCAAAAAGCCTTTGCCATCGGAAGCCGCGACCAGATAGCGCAGCCCGTCGCGATGCACGAACATCGCAACCACCGCATCCTCATTCGTCAGATCAAGCATGAGCCGCACCGGCTGCCCATCGCCACGCCCGCGTGGAATGCTATCCGCCTTCAGGGTGAAGGCCTTGCCATTGGTGGCAAACAACACCAGCCGATCTGTCGTTTCGGCGTGCATTGCGATGAACAGGCTATCGCCTTCCTTGAAGCGCAAGTCAGCATCCAGGGACACATGCCCCTTCTGCGCCCTGATCCAGCCTTTCTCGGACAGGATCACGGTAATCGGTTCCCGCTCCACAAAGGCCGCTTCATCCACCACCACTTCCGGCAGCGCCGCACCGGTTGCGGTGCGCCGTGTGCCCAGCGCACCGCCACCGAAGCGTGTGCGCATGCTCTCAATTTCTTCCGCAATCGCATCCCAACGCGCCGCTTCGGATTTCATCAGCGCTTGCAGCTTCTTTTGTTCCGCGCCGAGCTTCTTATGCTCCTTGCGGATTTCCATTTCCTCAAGGCGCCTGAGCGCGCGAAGCCGCATGTTCAGGATCGCTTCCGCCTGAGTATCGGTCAGGCCAAAGCGTTCCATCAGGCGCGGCTTTGGTTCATCTTCTTCCCGGATGATGCGGATCACCTCATCCAGGTTCAGATAGGCAATCAGATAGCCATCCAGAATCTCAAGCCGCCGTGCAATCGCGCCAAGCCGGTGATTGGTGCGCCGCTGCAACACCTCATGCCGATGATCCAGCCAGGCGCGTAGCACTTCCTTCAAGCTCATCACACGCGGCGTGCGATCAGCATCCAGCACATTCATGTTCAGCGAAAAGCGCGATTCCAAGGCCGTGGCGCGGAACAGCGTTTCCATCAGCACCGCCGGTTCCACATTACGCGATTTCGGTTCCAGCACGATCCGCACCTGTTCGGTGCTTTCATCGCGCAAATCGGCCAGCAGCGGCAGCTTCTTTTCTTCCAGCAATTGCGCGATCTGTTCAATCAGCCGTGCCTTCTGCACCTGATAGGGAATTTCCGTGACAATTATCACCCAGCTTCCGGCCTTGCCCTTTTCCACTTCCCATTTGGCACGCACACGAAACCCGCCGCGACCGGTTTCATAGGCTTCGCGCATCGCCTCGGCGCTTTCCACCAGAATGCCGCCGGTCGGGAAATCCGGCCCCTTGATATGGCGCAGCAGCTGATCCGTCCCGGCATTCGGATTGCGCACCAATTCCAGCGCGGCGGCACACAGCTCGCCGGCATTATGCGGCGGGATGGAGGTTGCCATGCCCACCGCAATCCCCGCCGCGCCATTGGCGAGCAGATGGGGAAAGGCCGCCGGCAGGACGATGGGTTCGCGTTCTTCCCCATCATAAGTCGCGCGGAAATCAACCGCGTCTTCTTCAATCCCTTCCAGCAGCGCCTGCGCCACTTCGGTCAGCCGCGCTTCGGTGTAGCGCATGGCGGCGGGGTTATCGCCATCAATATTGCCGAAATTACCCTGGCCTTCGACCAGCGGATAACGCGCCGCAAAATCCTGCGCGAGCCGCACCATCGCCTCATAAATCGCAGCATCGCCATGCGGATGGTATTTACCCATCACATCACCCACGATACGCGCGCATTTCTTGAAGCCTGCATCGGGGTCCAGCCGCAATTGCCGCATTGCCCAAAGCAGGCGGCGATGCACGGGCTTCAACCCATCGCGCACATCCGGCAGGGACCGCGCCGTAATGGTGGAAAGCGCATAGGCCAGATAGCGTTCGGAAAGCGCATCCGCGAGCCGCGTTTCACGCTCTGCCCCGCCGGGCGGTAGGGTTTTCACATCATCAGGCATGGCCGAATCGCATCCTTATTCAGGCACCCGTCTAACCCTGCGCCAATCGCGCTGCAAAGGCTTCAAGACTTCGGTAAGCATTCTTGGCCTATTCTCTCACTCATGATGGATTTGGCCCTCGCCCCCGTACGGCAGGATTACGTGCCCGAACCCATGCCCGCC
>JADCFR010000348.1 GCA_020249415.1 Roseomonas sp.
GGATCAATGGCGATGGAAAGCAATTCCAAATGCCCGGCATCCACCCCCGCCGGCACATCCAGCAGCAAGCCATCTTCAAACATCAGCGTATTCAAAGCGGACATCGGATGTTCGGCCAAAGGCGTCAGTGCGCCCAAGCGCCCTTCCAGTTCCGGCAAATGCTGCGCAACAGAACCTATGCGATAGGCAAGCCCATCCAGCGATGAAAGATCAGCGCGAAAGCGCCCATCCACAAACACGGCGCGGGCCGCTGCGCGCGGCTTGGGTAGCGTCAGCGCGCCGGCAACGGGGGTGAGGGGCTCAGCAAACCCCGCCTGCGCCACCGGCGACAGATCCGTGTATTTCCACGCCTCTACCCGCCGCGTCGGAAAGCCGCGCGCCGCGACATGCGCCGCCGCATCCGCACGCAGTGCCGCGAGCCACGGCAGCCGCGCGCCCGGCAGATGATCCTTGAGGCCCTGATAGCGCGCGAGGAAACCTGCCGCGCCTGGTTGCACTGCCGCCGTCACGCCGCGGCCTGGATGGCGCCGTAACCCTGCGCTTCCAGCTCCTTCGCCAATTCTGGCCCGCCCGAGCGCACTATGCGCCCGCCCATCAGCACATGCACGCGATCCGGCACGATGTAATCAAGCAGCCGTTGATAATGCGTGATGACCAGCGCAGAGAAATTCGGCCCGCGCATGGCATTCACGCCATCGGCCACGATCTTCAGCGCATCAATATCAAGCCCGCTATCGGTTTCATCCAGAATGGCAAGCTTCGGTTGCAGCAGCGCCATTTGCAGGATTTCATTGCGCTTCTTCTCGCCGCCCGAAAAGCCGACATTCACGCCGCGCTTCAGCATTTCATCATTCATCGAAAGCGCCTTCATGCGTTCGCGCGCCAGCTTCAGGAATTGCATGGCGTCCAATTCACCCTCGCCCTTGGCGCGGCGAATGGCATTCAGCGCAGTACGCAGGAAGGTCGCATTGCCCACACCGGGCAATTCCACCGGATATTGAAACGCCAGAAACACACCAGCGGCAGCGCGTTCTTCCGGTTCCATCGCCAGCAAATCCTGGCCATGGAACAGTGCCTCGCCGCCCGTCACTTCATACCCATCGCGGCCAGACAGCACATAGGACAGCGTGGATTTGCCGGACCCGTTCGGGCCCATAATGGCATGCACTTCACCCTGCGGCACCACCAGATCAATGCCCTTCAGAATAGGCTTACCATCAACCTCAGCGGTCAGTCCCTTGATTTTCAACATCACCCAACGCTCCCTTCGAGCGAGATTTGCAACAGCTTTTGCGCTTCCACCGCGAATTCCATCGGCAATTCCTTGAGCACTTCGCGGCAGAAACCATTCACGATCAGCCCCACCGCATCTTCCTGCGACAACCCGCGCTGACGGCAATAGAAAAGCTGATCTTCCGCGATCCTACTGGTGGTCGCTTCATGCTCCACCTTCGCACTCAAACAGCGGTTTTCGATATAGGGCACGGTATGCGCGCCACATAGGTCACCAATCAGCAGGCTATCGCATTGCGTGAAATTGCGCGCCCCTGTGGCCTTGGCGCCAATCCTCACCAGGCCACGATAGGTATTCTGCCCATGCCCCGCGCTGATGCCCTTGGAGACAATGGTGGATTTGGTGCGCGGCCCAATATGGAACATCTTGGTCCCGGTATCCGCCTGCTGGTAGTTATTCGTGATGGCGACTGAATAGAATTCGCCGACACTGTCTTCGCCCTGCAAGATGCAGGACGGATATTTCCAGGTAATCGCGGAACCCGTTTCCACCTGCGTCCAGGAAATTTTGGACCGCGCGCCACGGCAGGCGCCGCGCTTGGTGACGAAGTTATAGATGCCGCCCTTGCCTTCGGCATCGCCGGGATACCAATTCTGCACCGTGCTGTATTTGATGGTGGCATCATCCATCGCCACCAGCTCCACCACCGCCGCATGCAGCTGGTTTTCATCGCGCATCGGCGCGGTGCAGCCTTCCAGATAGGAAACGTGAGACCCCTCATCGGCAATGATCAGGGTGCGTTCAAACTGCCCGGTGCTTTTGGCATTGATGCGGAAATAGGTGGAAAGCTCCATCGGGCAGCGCACGCCCTTCGGGATGTAGACAAAGCTGCCATCGGTGAAGACAGCGCTATTCAAAGCGGCGAAGAAATTATCGCCCTGCGGCACGACGGAGCCGAGGTATTTCTGCACCAATTCAGGATGCGTCTTCACTGCCTCACTGATCGGGCAGAAGATGATGCCATCCTTTTCCAGCCGATCCTTGAAGGTGGTCGCGACCGAAACACTGTCAAACACCGCATCCACCGCAATCGGCATGCGCCCTTCGGCGGGGCTTTCGCCTGCGCCTTCAACGCCGGCCAAAATCGCCTGTTCCCTCAGCGGAATGCCAAGCTTTTCATAGGTGCGCAGCAGTTCAGGATCCACCTCATCCAAAGACTTCGGCCCCACCTTCTGCTTCGGCGCGGCGTAGTAATAGGCATCCTGATAATCAATCGGCGGATACTTTACCGCAGGCCAGCGCGGTTCTTCCATTTTCTGCCAGGCGGCAAAGGCGCGCAGACGCCATTCCAGCAGCCAGGCCGGTTCTTCCTTCTTGGCGCTGATGAAGCGCACAATGTCTTCGGAAAGCCCCTTGGGGGCGAATTCCATGTCGATATCCGTCTCGAACCCCCATTTATAGGTGGATTCGGTGACGGCCTGGACGGTTTCGATGGTCTCGGTAACGGCGGGCATGGTTGTGCTCTATCCAGCAGCAAGAACGGGGGAGGCGGTTTCCGGGTGCGGCACCACGGCGGGCGGGCCGGCCAGATCGGCAATGGAAATGCCGGTCAGCGCGCGACGTATCGCCTCATTCACCGGGTCCCA
>JADCFR010000349.1 GCA_020249415.1 Roseomonas sp.
GACGATATAGGCAAACATGATCCCGGCGATCTTTCCTGATTAGGCCTTGTTCACACCCCAGAAGAAGGGCAGCGGGCCGCCGACAATGCCGGTGACATTGCTGCGCCATGCCTGATAGGTCTTGTAGAAGCCGGTCGGCGCATAGGTCATGTGGCTCATGGCCGCGGCATTCATTTCCGCAACCGCAGCCTTTTCCGCCGCCAAATCCGGTGCTGCGAACCACTTGTCACGGGCCGCTTCCACCGCATCATCCTTGGGCCAACCGAACCAGGCGCCATCGCCATGCGCGCGAAGGGCCAGATAGGCCGCCGGGTTGATGCAATCCGCACCCGCATGCCAGGTGTGGAAGATGTGCCAGCCGCCTTGACCGGGGGGCGATTTGGACGCGCGGCGCTGACCAACGGTGCCCCAATCCGTCGCCACAAAGTCCACATTCATACCGATGGAGCGCAGCAGCGCATTGGTGACTTCACCCATGGCCTTGAGCGGCGCCTGATCCTGCCCGACCAATACCGTGATGGGCTGGCCGTTATAGCCAGATTCACGCAGCAACGCGCGCGCCGCTTCCACATTGCGCGGACCCTTGAGGATATCGCCACCGGCTTCGGTGTACAGCGGCGTGCCGGGCGTGAAGAAGGAAGGCAGGGTCTGCCACAGCGCCCGGTCATCACCGACCACCGCGCGCATATAATCTTCCTGGTTCAGCACCATGGCAACCGCACGGCGCGCGCGCACATCATTGAAGGGCGCGTGCAAATGGTTGAAGCGGAAGGAACCGATATTGCCAAGCGGATCGGCGATATCCACGCGCACATTGCGGTTGCGCCGCAAAGACGGGATCAAATCGGTCAGCGGGGTTTCCCACCAATCGATTTCATTATTCATCAGCGCCGCCGAAGCCGTCGCCGGGTCTGGCATGATGATCCATTCGATCCGGTCCACCCCCATGCGCTTGCCGCCCGCCAACCAGGACGGAGGTTCATTGCGCGGCACATATTGGTCAAAGCGCGTGAAGACCGCGCGGGCACCGGGGACCCATTCATTGCGCACAAAGCGCATGGGGCCGGAACCCACGAATTCCGTGACCTGTTGGAAGGGATCGGTGCGCGCAATACGCTCCGGCATCATGAAGGCCATTGGCGTATTGTTCTTGCCGAGTGCCAGCAGCATCTTGGGGTAGGGCGCCTTCAGGCGCCAGCGGAAGGAGCGGTCATCCACCGCCACCAATTCTTCCTGGAGCGCGCGGATCATCTGGCCCATGCCATCGCGCACCGCCCAGCGATTGAGGCTGGCAACGCAATCCGCCGCGGTCACCTTGGTGCCATCATGCCACATCAGACCGTCACGCAGACGGAAGGTCCAGACCTTGCCGTCAGAGGAAACTTCTTCGCTTTCCACCATCTGGCGCTTGGCTTCCAGCTTGTCGTCAAAACCATAAAGCGTGTCCCAGACCAACGCCGCGGCGTTGCGCACCACATATTGCGTGCCCCAGATGGGGTCGAAATTGGCCAGATTGGCTTGCGGCACAAAGCGCAGCGTGCGCGCGGCAGCCCCTTGCGCCAGCGCCGGGGCGGAAAGCCCAGCCGTGCCGGTCAGCGCCGCAACGCCAGCGGTTGCCTTGAGGAAATCTCTGCGATCCATCACCCGTCTCCCATTCTGTGTTCGGGGCAGCCCAGTCTGCCCAGGTAAAAGCCACTCTGCCTTGCCAAAAGGCACAGCAAACCAAGACGCCTCGCTTAGCCTGCTTTCAGTGCGGCGCAAATAGCCCCATTGACTGATCGGCCTCCTCGGCTCAGCCAAAGCGATGCATGGCCCATGCCATCAATGGCTTGCGGCCCTGCGCCTCAGCCCCGCCTGATGCCCCAGTAAAGTGCCAAGCCCGGCACCCGCCCGGTCAGATTGGCACGCAAGGCGGTCATGGATTTGTAGGAGCCCAGCGGAATATAGGGCAATTCATCCATCGCCACCGTCTGCATATCCCGCGCGATGGCCTGCTGCGCGGCAAGGTCCGGCGCGTCGAACCAGGCATCGCGCAGTTCTTCCAGCTTCGGCACATCGGGCCAGCCGAACCAGGCATTGGTTCCATTGCCCCGCAGCGGGAAATGCGCCGCCGGATCGGCGAAATCAAAGGATGAGAAGGAGGTGAATAGCATGGACCAGCCGCCCCGCTCCACCGGCTCCCGCGAGGTGCGTCGCTGCACCGTGGTGCCCCAATCGCTCAAGACGATGTCGGCATTGAAGCCAAGCCGGCGCACCAGATCGGCACCCACCTGCGTGAGTGCCGCCGGCACCAGAATATCCGTGGGGCCAATCAGCCGCATGGTCTGGTTGGTGTAGCCCGCCTCACGCATCAGGGCCCGCGCCCGGTCAATGCTGCGCGGCCCCATGAGTGGCGCGAGCCCGGCGTCATTGGCCAGCGGCGTGCCCGGCGTGAACATGCCAACGCCCGTGGTAAAGAGTGACGCATCCGTCCCCACCGATGCCTGCATGAAATCCTGCTGGCTGATCGCGGGCAGCATAGCCTGACGGAGCGCCTTATTGTTGAAGGGCGCATGCGCATGGTTGAAGCGGAGAATGCCGGTCAGCGGCAGCGGGTCAATCGCTTCAATCACCACCTGCCGGTTGCGGCGGAGCAATTGCTGCACCTCCGGTGGCGGCTGTTCATACCAGTCAATCTCGCCAGTTTGCAAAGCAGCCGACGCAGTCGCGGCATCCACAATGATATGCCATTCAACGCGATCGAAATGCGCGATTTTTGGCCCGGCGGTCAGGCTTGGTGTGCCGGATTGCACGGGGATGTAATCGGCGAAACGCTCATAGACCACCAGGCTGCCGGAATTGAATTCATTGGCCTTGAAGCGGAAGGGGCCGGAGCCGATCGCCTCGCGCACCTGCTGGAAGGGATCGGTCTTGGCCAGACGCTCTGGCATGATGAAGGCAGGGCTATTGGAAACCTGGGCCAGCGCATGGAATAGCAGCGGGAAGGGTTTTTTCAGCCGGAAGCGGATGCGCATATCATCCACAACCAGTATATCATCCGTCACCGTCGCAAGCTTCTGGCCAAAGGGGTTGCGCTTCATCCAGCGTTGCAGGCTTGGCACCACATCCTGCGCGCGCACCGGTTCCCCATCATGGAATTTGAGCCCCGGGCGAAGCGTGATGGTGACACTGCGACCACCATCATCGCTGCCATGGCCAGCGGCCATTTGCGGCTGAGGCTGGAATTGCGCGTCCATCCCGTAAAGCGAGTCAAACACCATATGCCCGAAATTGCGGGTGATATTCGCCGTGGTCCAAACGGGGTCGAGGCTGGTGAGGTTCGCCTGCGGCACCATTTTCAGCACGCGGTTCTGCGCGGGCTGCGCAATGGCGAAGCTGGGCAGCGTGCTTGCCGCAGCGGCTCCGGCTGCGGCGGCCCCAAGCTTGAAGACATCCCGACGTTGCATGTGAACCCCCTTTTTGACTTGCCCTTATCAAGCCCGCTTGCGGCTGGTGGCGCAAGCGCTGTTTGGCCTCAGCCCGGTCTATGGCCAAAGCCCAAGGCCGGTTCCTGGGCAGTATCGATCCAGATTGCCTTGCTTTGCGTCAGCTCGGCCAGAACCTCCTGCCCCGAGGAGCGGCCATGGCCAGAAGCACCAAAGCCGCCAAAAGGCACGGAGACATGGATGGTGCGATAGCCATTCACCCAAAAGGTCCCTGCCCTGACGCGGGCCGCCACGCGATGCGCCCGGCCCAAATCACGCGTCCAGACCGCGCCCGCGAGGCCAAAGGGCGTGGCATTGGCCAGCGCGATGGCCTCATCCTCATCCTCGAAGGGGATGGCGGCGACGACGGGGCCAAAGATTTCCTCCCGCGCCGGCCTGGCTTCATTGGAAAGCCCGGCGAGCAAGGTGGGCGGCACCCAAAAGCCGCCTTGGGGCAGCGCGGCGGGTTTTTCGGCGGCCAGCGCAACCGCGCCGGAAGCCGCACCGGCGGCGAGCAATTCCCGCACATGGGCGAATTGCCGCGCATTGGCCACAGGGCCCATTTCGGTTGCGGCATCCAATGGATCGCCCAGCCGAATGCGGCGCTGCGCGTCAGCAAGCGCGGCGACAAACCGATCATGCAGGCGGCGCTGCACCAGAAGCCGTGATCCCGCGACACAGGATTGCCCGCTGCCGGCATAGATCGCCTGCTGCGCCCCCTGGATGGCGCTGGCGAAATCCGCATCGTCAAAGACGATATTGGCGCTTTTGCCGCCGAGTTCGAGCAAGCTCGGCACGCCACGCGCGGCGGCAGCGGCGGCAACGGCGCGTCCCGCTGTAACCCCGCCGACAAACACCACCTTGGCGATTTCGGGGGCAGCCAGTAGCGCCGCACCCGTGCCCTGCCCCGGCCCGGCGATCACCTGAAACAGGCCGCGCGGCAGCCCGGCTTGCTCAGCAAGCAACCCAAGTGCGAGGGAGGTCAGCGGCGTGAATTCCGATGGCTTCAGCACCACCGCATTACCGGCAGCGAGCGCAGGAAAGACATTCCAGCCGGCGGTGAAAATCGGCGCATTCCAAGGCGTGATGGCCAGCACCACGCCAAGCGCCTCACGCTTTACCATGACGGTATGGCCAGAGGGTACGGGGATGATCCGGCCTTCGATCTTGTCGCACCAGCCAGCCCAGTATTCCGCCATTTCCGCGACACGCGCGACCTCCGCGCGCGTGTCGCGCAAGGGCTTGCCGGTTTGCGCGGATTCCAACCGGGCCAGGCTTTCCGCAGATTGCCGCAGCAAGGGCGCGATGGCCCAAAGCCGGCGGCCACGCTCGGCACCGCTCAAGCCCTGCCAAATGCCTTGGGCGCGCGCGGTGCTGCTGGTGGCTTCAGCGACAAGGCCGGCGCCTGCACTGGTATAGTCAAGCAACGCCTCTCCGGTGGTGGGGTCTTGCAAGGTGATGGTGCTGCCATCGCCGGCGATGATCTCGCCATCCACCAGGCTGCCGGTGCGCCCGCCCAAAAGCGCGGTGACTTCTTCGATGATGATCGTTTTGGCGCTGAAGGGGGTCATGGCTTGGCTCCTGCAAAAAGCGCTGCCGAAAGGTGGTTGAAATCAGCCGCATCCGGCACGGCGTCGCGCAATTCCTGCCAAAGCGCGGCGGCGCGGCCAGTGGCTTCCAGTGTCACATCCAATTCCCGCGCGAGTTCCAGCGCGAGGCCGACATCCTTGCGCATCAGCCCAGCGCTGAAGCCTGAGTCAAAGCTGCCGGGGATGATCCAGCGCGGCCAATTCACCTCGGTCACCGCGGAACGGCCCGAGGCGCCATTCAGCACCGGCAAGAGCGCTTCCGGCGAAACCCCGGCAGCAGCGCCAAGGCGCAGCGCCTCACCGGCGGTGACCAGATGGCTTGCGACGAGCAGGTTATTGACCAGCTTCGCCACCTGCCCCGCCCCGGATGGCCCGATATGCAAAAGCCGCGCGGTGAGGTGTTGCAGGATGGGTGTTGCGCGTTCCAGGGCAACGGCATCGCCACCCACCATCATGGCCATGCTGCCCGCCGCAGCACCTGCGGGACCACCCGAGACCGGCGCATCCAAATAGAAAACGCCCCGCGCCTTGGCCTGTTCCGCAAAACCGCCCACGGCGCGCGGCGACAGGGTTGAGGTATCAATAATCACAGCGCCCTGGGGCAAGGCGGGGAGCACATGGCCAAGCACTTCGGCCACTGCGGCATCATGCGGCAGGGAGAGCATCGTGATATCCGCGATGCTGTGCTTGAGATCAGCGCCAATGCTGGCCCCGGCCTCGCGTGCTGCATCGCGCTTGGCAGGGTCCAAATCCCAGGCGCTTGGCTTATGGCCCGCCTCAAGAAGCCGCTTGAGCATCGCCATGCCCATATTGCCGAGACCGATTACCGCAACCATTGGCGCCTCCCCCTCAAACCTCGAATTTCTGCCGCGTTTTCATAGCGCCAGAGCGCCGCCAGGACCATGGCGGTTTGCGCCGCGCGGCGTTCCTGCGTAACAGGCGCGCATGGCTTTCCAGACCATCCTCACCCGGCTTGAGGGCATGATCGGCCCAGCGCGCTTTGGCCTTCTGATGGAATTTCTGCGCTTCGGTGTGGTGGGTACGATTGGCTTTGTGGTTGATACGGCGGTGCTTTATGCGGGGTTGGCGCTGGGGCTTGGGCTTTATGGCGGGCGCGCGGTGTCATACCTGGTCGCGGCGACCACGACCTGGGCGCTCAATCGGCTATGGACCTTCCGCGGGCGCGGCGAAGGCCCCGCGCATCAGCAATGGGCCTTGTTCCTGGTGGTGAATCTGGTGGGCTTTGCGATGAATTACGGCACCTATGCCGTGCTGATCGCTTTTGTGCCGGTGGTGGCGGCGCATCCCGTGCTGGGTGTCGCGGCCGGGGCGATTGCCGGGATGTTCGGCAATTTCGTGCTGTCGCGCCAATTGGTGTTTCGTGCGCGGGGTTAGGCGCGGCGGGTTGGATTGCCCCGCCGCGCCCTTCGATCCTTAGCTACGGACCAGGCTGCACCCGCCTTCATTGAGCGGGCGGAAAGCTTCCTCGCGGGCTGTTGTTTGCAGCAGCTTATAGTAGTCGAATGCACCCTTGCTCTCTTCGGGCTTTTTCACTTCAAACAAATAGGCAGGATGAAGCTTGCGGCCATCGGGGCGGATGCTGCCGGGGCCGAAGCAATCATCATCGCAGGGAATGGCCTTCATGCGCGCCACCGTCGCCGCACCGTTCTGCTTGGCGGCCGCCACCCCCATATCCGCGACTGTCTTTAGGTAATGCAGAGGCGCCGCGTAAGTTCCCGCATGGTTCATGCAAAGCGCATTCTGGCCGATATTGGGCCGCAACCGGGCCGAGAAGGCGCGCGTGCGGTCATTCAAATCCCAATAGAAGGTCTCAGTGCAAACCAGCCCTTGGGCTGTCTGCAGGCCAAGTGCATGCACATCGGGCAAGAACATCAGAAGGCTTGCGAGTTTGGTCCCGCGCCGGGTGATACCAAATTCCGCGGCCTGCTTGATGCAGTTGATGGTATCGCCACCCGCATTGGCGAGGCCAATGACCTTGGCGCGCGAAGCTTGCGCCTGCACCAGGAAGGACGAGAAATCAGTGGTGCCCGGGAAAGGTGTGCGCACCTGGCCGAGAACCCGCCCACCCGCATTGCGCACGAAATTCGCCGTATCGCGTTCCAAGGCATGACCAAAGGCGTAGTCAGCCGTAATGAAGAACCAGCTATCCCCGCCCGCCTTCACGGTGGCACCGCCGGTGGATTTCGCGAGCATATAGGTATCATAGGTCCAATGGACCGTATTGGGCGTGCAGGCGCGCCCGGTCAGATCCGAGGTCGCGGTTGAGGTGCTCATGAACACCTTGTTCTTTTCGCGAACAATATCGGCAACCGCCAGCGCCACGGATGAAGCGCCACCATCAATGATCAGATCAACACCTTCGCGATCAATCCATTGCCGCGTGAGGTTTGAACCGACATCCGGTCGATTCTGATTATCGCCAAACAGCACTTCGATATTGAAGCCGCGATTGGCCATCTCTGCCGCCGCCTGACGCACGCAGGCAAGGGAAGTGGGGCCGGTGACATCGCGATAGGTGCCGGAGAAATCGCAGAGCAGCGCCATCTTGATCGTATTCGCAGCCTGCGCCTTCGCGCTCCGCCAGGGCAGGCCACCAATGCCGGTGCCAATGCCCGCGCCGGCCGCGAGGGCCGTGCGACGTGTTACTTTCATGAGCTTTCCTCCCAAAACGGTTCGAAGCCTTTGCGGCTGATGGAAGGCTACGCCATCTGGGGGGAAGGTAAAGCCCCCTGCCCCAAGACTCGTCAGGCGCCCTGCAATTGCACTTTTTCTTCGGATTTTTCGGCGGCGTGGTGGAAATTGGCGCGCTGATACCCGGTCATGAAATCAGGATAGGTGATGGGTTCCATCCGCCCCGCGGCGCCATCCGCCGTAATCGGTTTCATGACAGCGCGGTAATTCGCATCCATGAAAAACGGGATCGCATAACGTTCCCGGCCAGAGCGATTGATCACGCGATGCGGGGTCGCGAGGAAGCGATTATCCGTCCAGCGCCTCAACATCATGCCGCCATTGATCAGCAAAGCGCCTTCAGGTGCCGGCGCATCCAGCCAGCGCCCATCAGGCAAGCGCAACGACAGGCCCGGCACCTTGTTCTGCGCCAGAATGGTCATGAAGCTGGTGTCCATATGGGGTGCTATGCCGTATTCATTCTCGGGCGCGGTTGGTTCCTGCGGCGGGTAATGGGACATGCGCAGCGTGAACATGGGTTCCTGGAAAAACGGCGCGAAGTAATCAGCGGGCAGGCCAAGCGCGCGGGCATAGATCGGCAGCAGCGAAAGGCCCAAGCCTTCAAACGCCGCGCAGGCTTGCAGGATGTTTGTGCGAAAACCCGGCAAATCCGGCCATTGATTGGCACCGCGAAAGCGCACTTGGCCCAGAACATCGGGATGATCGGCAGGCAGGTCGCGCTTGAAGAACACCGCCTCATTCGCGTTCGGCAGCGCAACCTCCCCCACCGCATTTACGCGCGTGGTCGCACCGCGCATCGGCATATAGCCAATATTGTGTTCATTGATCTTGAGGCTCAGTTTGGCGTCCAAGGGTTGCGCATGAAAACGCGCGGCCTCGGCGAAGGTTTGATCGAGCAGCGCTTCCGAAATGCCGTGATTGCGCACGAAATAGAAGCCGACTTCGGTGAAGGCGTGGCGAAGTTCCTCTCCCAGAATGTCAAGCGCGCCAGGCATGCCCGCGCGCAAGGGTGCCAGATCAAGAACGGGAATACTGTCGGCCATGGCGAATGATCCCTGCGTATCGGCAGGCAGCATCACGCCTCAGGCGCGGGTGCGCAAGAGGCGCTGTTCAAGCGGCCACGCGGCTCAAATCCCAAAGATTGGGCACGGCCTTATTGTCATAGCCGGAGACGAAGTATTCGGGCTGGCTGGTCTCGGCATTGAACATCGCGCGCGTCACTGCGCCGATATTGGCGCCATAGACATGAATGCTGATGCTGGTGCGCCCTTCCGCCGCGTTTTCGACGCGATGCGTGTCGTAGCTGTTACTGCTCAAGACCACCACATCGCCGCGCTTGAGCCTGTCCACGCGCCCCGGGCGCATCGGCCCGCCATGCGGGTCCGGGACCATTTCGGTGGAAATCTCTGCACCCTGATGCACGCCAACCAGGCCCCAGACGGTGTGGTTATGCACGGGCGTCTGTTGCCCCGGCCCCCAGACGAAGCAGACGACCGAAAATCGCTGTTGCGGATCGCAATGCAGCAACAACTGCCGGTAGGTATCGGTCGGCGCGGTATATTCCGGCGGCAACCAATGATCGGAGAGCACAAGCTTGCGGAGCAAGCTTGGTGCTTCCTTCAGAAATAAGGCCTCATCGCCCCCCGCATCGGCCAAGGCAGTCATGCCGCAGACGAAGTCTCGCAAGGGGGCGATGTCTTGAATCAGGATGCTTCCGTTGTCCATACATGTAAGGATTGAGTATTTTGAGTCAGAATGCAACCATTAGTTTTATATTTTTTTATGATACCTCCGCTGTTAGGATGATTCGGCCCGTCACCTTGCCATCTTTCAACCTATTGAGCGCTGTGTCAGCTTGATTGAGCGGCATGCGGGTAATCGGAATACCCGGCAAGCCACCCTTTTGGGCAATGCCGACCAATTCCCGCAACTCTTTGACATTGCCCACATAGGAACCCTGGATGGTCAGCGCGCGCATCGGCATCACCGGTAGCGGTACGGCCAATTCGCCGCCAAACAGCCCCACCTGCACCAGCTTCCCGCCCTTGCGCAGCGCATCAAAGGCGCTCCGCGCTGTTTCGGTGCCGTTGACCAGGTCAATGATGGCGCGCACCGGGCCGCCACAGGCTGCCATGATGCGCTTGGCTGTCTCCGTATCCCCGCCCTGGACGGTATCGGTGGCCCCTTCCCGCTTGGCGGCTTCGAGCTTGGCGGGGCTGACCTCCACCACCACGCTTCGCCGATGCCCCTTGGCCTTCCGCCCGGCCCTCGCGTTCAAACCGAGACCACCCGCGCCGATCAGCACAATGGGATCGTCTGCCGGCATGGGCATGACCTTGTTGATGGCGCTGAACACCGTAATGCCCGAACAGGCATAGGTCGCGGCCAAGGCGGGATCGAGGTTGCCGACCGGCACCAGATGGCGCGGCTCAGGCGCCAGCACATGCGTCGCATAGCCACCATGCTGATAAACGCCGAGGCTTTTCGGTGTGAGGCACATGTTATCCTCATCCGCGCGGCAGGCATCGCAGGTGCCGCAGCCAACCCAGGGGAAGACGACCATATGGTCACCAACCTTGAGGCCAGCGCCATTGGCATCCGGCCCCCATTTCAGCACGCGCCCAACAATCTCATGCCCCATGGCGAGCGGCAGCTTTACGCCGCGATCGGAAAGTTTCAGGTAACCGCGCGACCCGAGATCATAGCCGCCTTCCCAGATATGCAGATCCGAATGGCAGACACCCGCATGGGTGATTTCCAAAAGCACCTGCTGGCCGGTGGGTTCCGGTGTTGGGATTTCGATTTCCTGAAGCGGTTTTCCGGCTTCAATGACAGCCCAGGCGCGCATGATTGGGTTTCCTTCCTGATTGGCGTTGCGCGCATGGGAACAAGGCAGGGCTGTCAGGTCAAGCGGTAGTGTCAATCGGGGCGGATATCATTCTCCCGCACCACCCGGCCCCAGGTTGCGATCTGGGCGGAGAGGAATTGCATGAAGGCGGCTTCCCCTTGCGGGTTCAAGTCTATGCCAAGGCCGATGATGCGCTGACGGAGTTCCGGCACATCCAAGGCCTTGCGCACCGCCGCTTCCATACGCGCCTTGATCGGCTCCGGCAGGCGCGCGGGGCCAAGGAAGCCCCAGAAGGCGCGCGAATCGACACCCGTAATGCCGAGTTCCGTCATGCTCGGCACATCCGGGATATTGGGGCTGCGTGTGGCGCTGGTTTGGGCGAGAGGCACCAGCGTGCCGGCATCAATATGCACGCCAATGGCGGGGCGGGTGGCGATGGGCAAATCCACCTCACCTGCCGCAGCCGCCACCGCCAGCGGCCCACCGCCGCGATAGGGCACATGCACCAGCTTGAATCCGCCGGCGCGCTGGATGAGTTCCATGGTCAAATGCGCGAGGCTGCCATTGCCAATGGTGCCGTAGGTGATCGTCTCGGGCTTGGCCTTCGCTGCCGCCACCACATCGGCGAAACTCCTATAGGGGCGGGTGCGATGCGCGGTCAGCACCATGGGCGCGGTGCCGAACAATAGGAGTGAGGTCAAATCGCGTTCGGTATCAAAGCCCATATTCGGGATCAGCGACGGATTGACCGCATGCGTGTCAAACACGATCAGCCAGGTATTGCCATCGGGTGCCGCACGCGCGACCTGCGCGGTGCCGAGTGACCCGGAAGCGCCACTGCGATTTTCCACAATGAAGGGCACGCCGAATTCGGCCTGTAAATGGGGTTGCAGCAGCCGCGCCAAAGCATCGGTGGACCCGCCCGGCGGGAATGGCACCACAATACGTATGGGGCCACTGGGCCAGTTGGCTTGCGCTTGGGCAATGTGCGGCGCGGCCAATAAGGCAGGCATGGCGGCAAGCATAGTGCGTTTGGTGATCATCTTTTGCTCAATCCCGGTCTTGATGGCTTCAGGCTTTTGGCGCGGGCGGTATGGCCTTGGCCGCCATCAGCGCGCGGCGGATTTCGGCTTCCGCCTTGTCCAATTCCACCGCAGCATCGGCACGCTGGGCGCGGGCGCGTTCGGCGATGTTCAAACTATCTTCAATCGTTGCCACCAATAGCTGATTGGCCTGCTTCACCGCCGCCAGATCAAACACGCCGCGTTCGATTTCGTTCCGCGCTTCGGCATTGCCCTGGCGCAGCCTCTCGGCATTCGCGGTGAGCAATTTATTGGTCAGGTCATTCGCCTGCTTCAGCGTCTGCCCCGCATCGCGCATACGCTGGATCGCCAGCGCTTGGGCAAGCTGCTGGCGCCAAAGCGGCACGGTATTGGCCACCACGGATTGAATCTTCGCCGCCAAGGCCTTGTCATTTTCCTGAATGAGCCTGATGGAAGGCAGCGCCTGCATGGCGACTTGCCGCGTCAGGCGCAGATCATGAATGCGCCGATCAAGCTCATCACGTGCCGCGCGCAGATCGCGCAGTTGCTGCGCCGCCAGCATATCGCCGCCGGTGGCCTTGGCTTCGGCTTCGGGGATCGCGGTGCTGTCGGTGTTCTTCAGCACCATCTCTCCGGCCGCGATGTGATCGCCAAGGCCGTGGAACCAATCAAGCGTTGCGCCATAAAGCCGTTCCAGCTTTTCGACATCTTCCAATAGCCGCGTGCGATGCGCGTCCAACCTGTCGCCAATCGCTTCCACCTGGTCCTTCAGCCCCTCATAGCGGCTGACCACCTGTGCGGCCTCGGCCCCTGCCTTGTTGAACAGGCGCGCAAAGAAGCCGGGCTTTTCCGCCAGCCCCGAAACATCAAAGCCGCGCAGCGCGCTGAGCAGATTGCCGAGCGTCTGCCCAGCCTCCCCCGCTTCGCGGTTTTTCGCCCCTTCGAGCATGGCATCAGCCGCCGCAGAGGCGCGGGTCTGCGCTTCCTGCCCGAAGCGGAGCACGGCAGCCGGGTCCGTCACGTCTAGCTGGGCAGCGAGGCGTTCAACCTCGGCACGGCGTTCTGCGGGGGTGGTGACGATGTCGCTCATGAATAGCCTTCCTCGCGCAGCCTATCGGCCAGCACCTTGACCTGGATATCGAGTGCGGCGCTTTCCTCGGCGCGGAGGTCATCGCGCAAGCGCCGTGCAGCGGCCTCAAGATCGCGCAGCAGCGTGCCAAGCGCGGGCGGCGGCGTCGCGCCCGCTTCAATCCGTGTGGCGATACGTTCCAGCCCATCCAGATGGACCGCCAGGAAGCGGCGGGCGCGGGGGATTCGCTCGGGCCGGGCTTCCAGATCATCCAGCACCTGGCCAATGACCCGCGCCACCGGCAAAAGCCGCGCTTCATGGCCGCGCAGGGCAAGGGCTTGAATGCCCGCCAGCCTGATGCGCGCATCCGCCAGCGGGCCGGAGGGCGGCGGTGGTGGCGGTGCGGGCGGCGCCGCTTCCGGGATTTCGGCATAAAGCAGCCGCGTGCCGCCCCAGGCGCCGAGCGCGAAAAGCAGGCCAATGATCGGCCCTGCCCCGGCGCCAAGCCCGGTCGCGAGGCCGGCCGCCACCCCCATCAGCACGGCAGCGCGCTTGGCGTCCCCTTTCCTGGCGCGCTTCATGATGCGCGCGGCGATGAAGGGCAGACCAATGCCGAGCAGGCAGCCGATCAGCGCTGTCTGGCGCATGGCAAACAGGTTGAAGAAAGCCGCCGGCAGCAGCGCGAGCCCCATCATGGGCAGCAGCCAAAGGCGCCAGAAGCTGTTCACAGCCCAAACACCGAAGCGACCGCGCGCCACAGTGCGAGCATGCCCGCCAGCGCCATGGTGCCACCCAGCAGCATGAAGCCAAGCCAGCGTTTGATGGCCAGCGGCAGGCTTGGGGTTGGGGGCGCCGGCAGGGGCGCGTTGCGGTTTTGGCTCACGCGGCCTTACATCGCCTTTGGCAGGCAGCCTATCAAGACCGGCACGGCAGGAAAGGCCCCGTCAATCACGCGGGCGCAAGCGGTTGTTCCGTCACGGCGCAAACCGATCTAGAACCCCCGCCATGAAGATCAATGGCATCCCCTATCGCAGCATCCGCCTTGATGAGGCTGATGGCTGGTCCATCCGCATCCTCGATCAGACCAGGCTGCCCTGGCAGGTGGCGTGGCTGCGGCTCACGGATGAAACCCAAGTCGCGCATGCCATCCGTTCCATGCAGGTGCGTGGTGCGCCGCTGATCGGCGCGGTCGCGGCCTATGGCCTGGCGCTCGCCATGCGGCGTGACCCGGCCGCGCTGGAACCCGTGGTGGCGATGCTGGGCGAAACCCGCCCCACCGCGATCAATCTGCGCTGGGCGCTCGAGAAAATGTTCGCCGTGCTGCGCCCGCTGCCCTTGTCCGCGCGCGAGGCCGCCGCCTATGCCGAAGCGGCAGCGATTTGCGATGATGATGCCGCCACCTGCGAAGCGATTGGCCGCCATGGCCTGCCCCTGTTGCAAGACATTGCCGCTAGCAAACCAGGCCAGCGCGTGAATATCCTGACCCATTGCAATGCCGGCTGGATTGCGACGGTGGATTGGGGCACGGCGCTGGCGCCGATTTACATGGCGCATGATGCGGGCATTCCCGTGCATGTCTGGGTGGATGAAACCCGCCCGCGCAATCAGGGCGCCGCACTCACGGCCTGGGAATTGGGCGCGCATGGCGTGGCGCATACCGTGATTGCGGATAATGCCGGCGGGCATCTGATGCAGCATGGCGAAGTGGATATCGTGATTGTCGGCACGGATCGCGTGACGCGCCGCGGCGATGTCGCGAATAAGATCGGCACCTATTTGAAGGCACTCGCCGCGCAGGATAATGGCGTGCCGTTCTGGGTGGCGCTGCCGCACTCCACCCTTGATATGCGTGTGGCCGATGGCGTGCGCGATATCCCCATCGAAGAACGCGCGGCTGAGGAAGTGACCGACATCACCGGCCAGGATGCTGAAGGGCGCATCACGCGCATCAGGGTGGCGGCGGCTGGCAGTGCTGCCGCCAACCCGGCCTTTGATGTGACGCCGGCGCGGCTCGTGACGGGGTTGATTACCGAACGCGGGCGCGTCGCGGCGAATGAGGCAGCGCTGGCCGCGCTCTATCCGGAAAAGGTCGCAAGCTAACCGCCATGTGCGGGCGCTATTTCCAGCATCGCTCGAGCAGCGAGATCGCGCGCTATGCCCGCGCGGTGAATGCGCCGCCCAATCTGCTGCCGTCCTTCAACCGCGCACCGACACAGGATGGGCTGGTGCTGCGCTGCCATCCGGAGACCGGCGCGCGGCATTTGGATGCGCTGCGCTGGGGCCTCATTCCGCGCTGGGCGGATGATCCTTCGATTGGCAGCCGCATGATGAATGCGCGGTCCGAATCCATCGGTGAAAAACCATCCTTCCGCGAAGCCTTTGCCAAGCGTCGCGCCATTGCCTTTGCCGATGGGTTTTATGAGTGGCAGCGCCTGGGTGAAGGCCCGAAGGCACCCAAACAGGCCTTTGCCGTTGCCATGGCCGATGGCGCACCCATGCCCCTTGCGGCGCTATGGGAAGGCTGGCGCGGCAAGGATGGTGAGATCATCCGCAGCTACACCATCATTACCACCAATGCCGCGCCGGAATTGGCGCCCTTGCATGATCGCATGCCGGTGATCCTGCCGCCCGAGGATTGGGATGAATGGCTCGGCGAAACCCCTGCGGAACCCACGCGGCTGAAAGCGCTGCTGCGGCCCTTTCCACGCCAGAGGCTGGCAGTCTGGCCGGTATCGTCGCGCGTCAATCGCATTGCGGAAGATGATGCGGCGCTATTGGAGCGAGACCCGCTGTCGAAGCCTCCACCGGGTTTGGATGATCCGCCGCCCTGGTAGGCATCTGGCGCAGTTTCCCCTTGCGTGATTAGCTTCGCCCAAGAAAAAAATGGAGGAAGGACATGCGCCAGAAATTGCTTGCTGCCCTGCTGGCACTGGGCTGTCTATGCGGTTTCACTTTCGCCGCCAGCGCACAAGGCGCGGAGACCCATTGGCCAACGCGCCCCATCACCATGGTGGTTGCCTATCCGCCCGGCGCCATAACCGACACGGTCGGCCGCCGCGTGGCAGAACGGCTTTCCCAGGTGCTCAATGTGCAAGTGGTGGTGGAAAATCGCGGCGGCGCCGGCGGCAATGTCGCAGCCGCCTTTGTCTCTCGTGCGGCGCCGGATGGCTATACGCTGCTATTCACCTCCTACGGCAATCTGATCATCGCTGCCGCCGCTGATCTGAATGTCGGTTTTCATCCTTGGCGCGATCTGGCGCCGGTTGGCATGATCGGCCCCATGACGGTGGTGCTGCTGGTCCGCCCTGGCCTGCAGGTGAATACGCTGCAGGATTTCGTCCGCCATATCGCCGCCCATCCGGGCCGGGTGAATTTCGCGGGTGTCGGTGTCGGCAGTTCCTATCATTTGCTGATCGAACAAATGATCGCCTATGGCAAGCTCAACATGACCCATGTGCCCTATCGCGGCGGTGCCGCGGCCATGACGGATTTCCTCGCGGGTCGGGTGGATGCGACACTCGCGACACTGCTCTTTGCGCGGCCCTATATGCAGGATAACCGCGGCATCGGGGTTGCGGTTGGCAATGCCGAACGCTCCCCCGTGCTGCCCAATATGCCCGCGGTGCAGGAGGTGATTCCGGGCGCCAAGCTCACGGATGGGCTGGCCGTGCTGGCACCGGCCGCAACACCGGCACCGATTATCGCACGCGCCAACCGCGCTTTGCAGGAGGTGATCAACCAGCCCGCCATGCGCGACTGGCTGACGAATGAGGGCGTGCCGCCGCGCCCCGGCCCGCCGGAAGCCTTCATGGCGGAAATGACACCCGCGACCGAGGAACTGCGCAAATTGCTACGCGATGCCGCGATCAAGGTGGAATGACCGCGCCAGAGACGCACAGCAAGGCCGCCAGCGCCTTCGGGCGCTGTCATGCGGCGCCGGCGGCCACCAGGGCAGGGCTTGGACGCGTCGCGAGTATTGGCGGCAGGCGGGCGAAGAAGGCAAGCTCTGCTGCATTTTGCGCTTGAAGCCGCGCCAGCGCCGCAGCGTAATCCGGCTGAAGACGCGCTGGAATCATGCCTTCCAGTGAGGGCTTTTCATTGAATCTCGGCAGGGCACCGCCAAGCCTGAGGCCAAACAGCGCAAGCAGCCTTTGGGCAAAAACATCCAAAGCCTCCATCCGGCCAAGCAGGTAGGGGTAGCGGCGAAGCGCCCCATTGATCCCATCGCGTTCCGTCGCATTGAACAGGGTAAGCAATTGTGCATTGCGACAATGCAGGGCGAAAGCCGGCACCGCATCCAAGGCCTGTTTGAGCGATAGCGCACGCAGGGCCGCATGCTCCGGATGGTCCGGCGTGCCACGGATGTAATCATAGAGAGAGACAATACGCTCAAGCGGCTGACGCAGCACGGCGGCGATCCCGACGGGGCGGGGTGATAGGGCCACGAGCGGATGGGCCACACCGAAATGGCCAGCCACCGTCAGCGCGCGATGATGAATGCCATTTTCGCAAGCAAGAGCCGCGCTGAGCCCCGCTTCCCCGCCATGATGGGCGAGCAGATCGGCATGAAAGATGGCGCGATCACCGAAGGTGTATTTCAACATGCGGTTGATAGTGGTGCCGCCGGTGCGTGGAAGATGAAGAAAGTATAAAATAGGACAATCTCCTTGATTTTTGGCGATTTGCTCACTTAATATTGTATTCATTTCTTTGGCCTGGCCCTATCCGTAATTTTGTGCGCGGGGTCGGTTTCGATCATCAGACCACGAACCTATCGCCGAATAGGATGGCGAACTGGGTCTTGGCCTCGTACCACTCGCGCGGCGGTCGCTTCCAGTCTTCGGCCGCCCGATTGAGAACAAGGTATAGCAGCTTCATCGCCGCCTCGTCACCTGGGAAATGGCCTCGCGTGCGCACCGCCCGTCGGAGCTTTGAATTCAAGGCCTCGATCGCATTCGTTGTGTAAATGATCCGGCGTATCGGCGGGCTGAACGCAAAGAACGGTATCACCTGTTCCCAATGTCGGCGCCAGGTTTGCGCGATGGACGGATATTTCTGACCCCATGGCCCCGCCTCAAAGGCCTCCAGAGCGGCCAGGCCAGCTTCGGCGCTTTCGGCCCGGTAGACGCTGCGAAGCGCCCCTGCAATCGCCTTCCTGTCCTTCC
>JADCFR010000035.1 GCA_020249415.1 Roseomonas sp.
TCTGTACCCCAAGCGCCGAACCCAAAAGCCCGCCCGCGAAAAGCGTGAGGCCCATGCGCCAATCCACATTGCCACGCCGCCATTGGGCAATCAGCCCAGAGATGGAAGCGCCGAGGGTTTGCTTGGCGCCGGAAGCGACCGCGACGGCCGATGGAATGCCAATCAGCATCAGAAGCGGCGTCAAGAGAAACCCACCGCCCACGCCGAACAATCCCGAAAGCCAGCCCACGCCAAAGCCAATGCCAAGCAGCAGCAGGGCATCCACACTCATCTCAGCGATAGGCAGGTAGACCTGCATCGCGAATCCAATCGGTCAAACGTGAGCCTTGCGCGAAGCTTCGGCCTTGCGGCGCAACCCCGCAAGAGGCTTATCGGCGCGTTACAAGGCAGGAATGCGGCAACGGGCCTAACGACGCGTGGCGAAAGCGACCAGGGCGAGGAAAAATAATCCAAGCAGCGCAAAGCCGGCAATCGCGAAGGGCGGCCCAATGCCATCCGCCAGCGCCCCCAAGACCAGCACGCCAAGCGGCCCGGTGCCGATGCAGGTGGTGGTCAGGCCCAGGATGCGCGAACGTGCTTCAACCGGGGCTTGCATCATCACAATGCCGGTTTGCAGGCTGGCAAAGGCCGCCGTGCCAAAGCCGCCCAGCATGAGCAGCAAGGCCGCAAGCCAAAGTGAGGGCGCCAATGCCGCCAGCGCCAGCACGGCCAGAAAGGCGGCGGAGCCGAGCAGGAAAACGCGTCGCCCCGCCTGCGGCCCGCGCCGAAGCGCCAAGGCCAGGCCTGAGATCAGCGCGCCCAAGGGCTCGGCCGCCGCCAGCAGGCCGATTTCAATGGCACCAGCGCCAA
Organism: Roseomonas sp.; assembly: GCA_020249415.1. Classification (GTDB taxonomy): domain Bacteria; phylum Pseudomonadota; class Alphaproteobacteria; order Acetobacterales; family Acetobacteraceae; genus Neoroseomonas. Next base: position 850 of record JADCFR010000035.1, read on the forward strand.
AGGCACGGTCGCCAAAGGCCGGCAGGATGGAATTATAGGAAAAACCAAAGATATTCATCACCAGCGTCACGCCAAGCACCGCGCGCAAGGCGGGATGGGCAAGCGCAATCCGCAACGCCTCCGCCACCTCAGCAAACAGGCGGCGCGGCACCAAGGCGCGACGCGGTTGTGAATATTCCACAGTCGAGACCAGGCCCAAGGCAATCAGGTAAAGCGCAGAGGCGATGACATAGGCCGCGGTGACGCCAATCGTCTCGTAGAAAAGCCCTCCCAGCATGGGGCCAATCATGCGGGTTGTGCTGCCGGTCGTCGTATCAAAAGCAACGGCGGGGACAATGCGCTCCGGCCCCGCGGTTTCGGCCACCATGCGCCGGCGCGTGGCGAGTTCATTGGTCCACACGAGGCCACCGATCAGCCCATTGAACCAAAGATGCCAGAGCGAGAGCCAACCCAAGGCGGCCAGGATCGCGATGGCAATGGCGCCAAGCGCGGTGAGCGCCTGACCCGCCATAAGCAAATATTTGCGATTGAGGCTTTCCGCCACCGCGCCCGAAAGCGCCCCCATCAGCAGCATGGGCAGCGCGCGCGCCATCAACACAAGCGAAACCGCGAAGGCAGAACGCGTCAATTCATAGGCGTAAAGCCCGCTGACCAGCATTTCCACCCAGCGCATGGAATTGGTCAGCCCGCCCGCGCCCCAAAGTTTCAAAAAGGCGCGGTCGGAAAGCAGAACCCTGAGCGGCGCGGGATCAGCCATGACGCCGCGCTGCCCTTATGTTCTCAATAGCCTGAATCACCCAAATGCAGCAGCGGGAAGGCGCTGAAGACATGCGGCGCATTGGTGGCCAAGGCGCCGGAATGGATGAAGCTTGGATTGAGTTCGCTGAATTTCGTCGCGCCGAGCAAGCCCATGGTGGTGTAGATCTCGGTCTCCAGGATTTCGAGCATGCGCTGCACGCCAGCGGCGCCATCAGCCGCCAGCGCATAGCAGTAAAGCCGCCCAAGCCCGACCAGATCAGCGCCCAGACACAGCGCCTTCACCACATCCGTCCCGCGCGAAAACCCGCCATCAATCCAAACCTTCGCGCGGCCAGCAACGGCCTGCACCACTTCCGGCAACACATCCATCGCCCCTCGGCCATGATCCAATTGCCGGCCACCATGGTTCGAAACATACACCACATCAACGCCATGGTCGCAGGCAAGCGCGGCGTCCTCGGCAGTCGCGATGCCTTTAAGGATAACGGGCAGTTTGTATTTGGCCTTGAAGCGATCAATCTGCTTCCAGGAAAGGGCGGCCTGAAATTCAATGCCCTGCACCCGTGCGCGCCAAGGCTTGGCGAAGCGGCGCGCGATATCGCGTTCGCGCCGGCTATAGACCGCAGTATCCACGGTAAAGCAGAAGGCATCATAGCCGGCAGCGACTGAACGATCCGCGTAATCATCAATGAAGCTGTCATCGCCACGCACGTAAAGCTGGAAGATCTTGGGGCCAGGCGTATTGGCCGCGGTTTCCTCAAGCCCTGGCTTGGTGACGGAGGAGACAATCAACGGCACGCCAAAGGCCGAAGCGCCCTGGCCCGCGGTCGCCGCGCCATTGGCGCCGAAGCTCTCCAAGCCACCCACCGGCGCGAGCGCAACGGGCAGGCGAAGCTTCTGGCCGAACATCTCGGCCGTTGTGTCTATGGTCGAGACATCGCGCAGCACGCGCGGACGGAAGGCGAGCGTGTCCAGCGCCAGGCGATTGCGGCGCATGGTGGTTTCGGTTTCCGTCGCCCCGGTCAGGTAATCCCAGATATTGGCATCGAGCCGGTTTTTCGCCGCCTTGGCGAATTCGTGCATGGTCAGGAATTTGCCTTCAGTTTCACTCAGCATGTGGTGTCTTCCCCAATGATCAACCGGCCAAAAAGTCGCGCGTCCAACGCGCATAATCATCCTCACGCATGGCGGCCTTCATCAGCGCCGCATCGGCAAGCCCGGGCAGTTTTCCGGGCGGCGTGCCATCACGCAAGGCCTTGAGCGTCTCATGTACCGCTGCCATGGCAGCAAAGCTTGGCGCATGGCCCTGAAGGGCGATCCGCACACCATGTGCCGCAAGCTTCGCTTTATCAGCGAGTGCCGGCGGCGTGCCGCCCAGCATCAGGGGCACGCCATTGGCGGCGGCTTGCAGCGCGGCAAGCTGCGCCCAATCGGTCACACCGGTATAGAACAGCGCATCGGCGCCGGTTTTGGCATAGGCGCGGGTGCGCGCCACAGCCTCATCCAGGCTCACCAGATTGACCGCGCTGGTGCGCGCCACAATCACGAGGCCTGGGTCTTCGCGCGCCGCCAGCGCCGCGTGGATCTTGCCAAGCCCGGCATCCAGGCTGAGCAGGCCGGGTTCGCCCGCGCCATGGGCGCGGGGCAGGTCCGTGTCTTCAATCGTCAGCGCCGCAACACCGGCGGTTTCCAATTCCTGCACGGTGCGCATGACATTCAGCGCATTGCCATAGCCATGATCGGCATCCACCATCAGCGGCGGCGCCCCGGCGCGGCAGATGCGCCGCGCCTGTTCGGCAAATTCCGACAGCGTCACCACAATAAGGTCAGGCGCCCCCAAGATGGCGAGGGAGGCGATAGACCCCGCAAACATCGCGGTTTCAAAGCCAAGATCGGTTGCGATTCGCGCGGCAATCGGGTCATGCACGGAAGCCGGATGCAGGCAGGCATCCCCGGCCAGAATGGCGCGAAACCGCGCCCGGCGCGCGGAGGTATTCATGATGGCGGCATTCCCTTCCCCTGGTCGGCGGGGATTGTGCAACCGCGCCTGGGGCTGGGCAAGCCGCCGGATCAGGAAAGAGCGAGGGAAATCAGCGCGGCAGCAAAAAGCGTGGCGGCGCCGAGAAAACCTATGCCCAAGGCGACCAAGGCCAAAATGGCAGTCCTGTCCGTGCGGTGCGGCTTGCCTTGTTCGGGCGAAATGAAAAGCCCCGCCTGATGCGGCGCTGCCGGCGTGGCGCTTGTCGGGCCAGGCAGCAAACCCGCCGCCATGGGCTGCCGAGCGGAATTGAATGTGAATGACATGACCCAACCTCCGGTAAGGGATATACCGGATTTTCCGATATTGAGTCAAGGCTTGGTTTAAGGCTTCAACTCTCCGGGGCAATCTTGCGCATATCTGCCA
>JADCFR010000350.1 GCA_020249415.1 Roseomonas sp.
GATCTGCCCGTGCCCAAGACGGTGGAAGATGCGCTCAAACTGACGGATTACCTGCGCGAGCCGGTGGCCATTCAGGTCCGGCCTGCCGGGCAATATACGGAAATCACGGCGGTGCGGTTTGGATGACAATCGTAAACCATCCGATGATGCGCGCCATACGCGCCGCATGGCCGGATGCAACGCTAACCATAATCAGAGGGAATGCAATGACTGATCCGAACGAATTTGAGCTTGCAGCAATGGCAAGCGCCAGCGACCGCGCGGGCGAGTATATCGAGAGCATCGGCAAAACCGATATGGCGCAATGGTCCGCCGATCAATGGCACGGATTGATTGAGGTAGTGTGCGGCGGATACGTCGAGAGCCTGCTGGCCCAGAAGGCGCGGGCGATTGAAGCGGTGGGAAAGATCGAGACATGAGCGCGATGTTTCGCTACGGTTCAGTTTGCAGCGGCATTGAAGCGGCTTCCGTTGCTTGGCATGGCCTCGGCTGGCGCGCGTCATTCCTGAGCGAGATTGACGCCTTCCCGCGCGCCGTGCTGGCCCATCATTACCCAGACACGCCGCTACATGGCGATTTCACAACCATTGAGGAGGACCAATATGAACCAATCGACCTTCTTGTGGGAGGAACCCCCTGCCAGTCATTCAGCATCGCGGGATTACGAGGCGGATTGGCAGATGATCGTGGCAACCTGGCCCTTGAGTTTCTCCGCCTTGCTGACCGAACACGGCCCCGCTGGTTGGTCTGGGAGAACGTGCCCGGCGTCTTGTCAAGTAACGGAGGACGGGACTTTGGTTCCATTATCGGGGGCATGGTCAAACTCGGGTATGGCATCGCCTACCGAGTCCTTGACGCTCAGTATTTCGGAGTGGCCCAAAGACGCCGCCGTGTGTTTGTTGTCGGATACCTTGGAGACTGGCGCCGTGCCGCTGCGGTTCTTTTTGAGCGCGCGAGCCTGCGCTGGGATACTCCGCCGCGCCGAAAAACGCGGGAAGGACTTGCCCCAAGCCTTGCGGCGCGCACTACAGGTGGTGGCGGCCTCGGCACAGACGCAGAGTTAGACGGCGCGGTTGGCGCGTTGTGTCGCGACAGTTTCAGCGGCGGCGCTGGTGGCCGCCCAGAGGGCGCGGCATCAGGCCATTTTCTTGCGGTAAACAGCGCCGTCCGCCGTCTCACCCCTCGCGAATGCGAGCGCCTTCAAGGCTTCCCCGACGATTACACGCTGATCCCATATCGCGGGAAACCCGCCGCCGATGGGCCGCGATACAAGGCACTTGGCAATTCAATGGCCGTGCCGGTCATGCGGTGGATTGGCGATCGCATTGCCAAGGTGGAGGCTTGCCATGCACCGTAGCGCCACCCGCACCGGGCCGGGTATTTCCCGGTCGCCAGCAATCCAGCGCCGCACCGTGCGGGCGTCAACCTCAAGCTGGCGCGCGGCTTCAAGCTGCGACCATCCAAGGGCTGCGATTGCGGCTGCGAAATCCTGCGCCGTCATGTCAGACGCCAAACAGGCTGCGAGCCTGCGCCTTGGTCAGGGCAGCGCTTTCAAATACCACTTCTCCGTTCAGGATGGCCCGCGCCGGATGGGCGACCGCCAGGCGCAGCGTTTCGCGCTTGATCTGGTCCAAGGTGATGGCAGGCGGGGCGGAACCCTCAGATCGCATCTGCCAGCCTTGGCCACGGTCATTTTCAAAGCGAAGTGTGTTCATTGGTTCTCTCCTATGCCCAATGATATAGGGCATTTGGCCCTATATGTCAAGCGGTATTTGTCATGCAAAACAAGAAAGATCGAGACATGAAAGGCAGCGATATGTCATTCCGAGACTACATGGCATCGCGCCGGAAATCGGAGCCGCCGAAGGGCAAAAGCGCCCTGGACATTCCGCTTGCCGTGACATTCTTCCGGGATTTTTCCGCATCATCAAAGCAGGAAGCGGAAATCTCGCTGCGCGACCTTATCCCGCGCCTAACAGACACCACGGCGCCGGAAAAAGCCGCCCTGCCATGGTTGAAGCTGGCCCGCTTTGGTGATGACCGCACGGCGGCGGGCAGCCTGCGCCACAACGCCAATATGATCACAGTCTCAGGAATTGAGGCGGATTATGACGGGCAATCAATCACGGTGGAGCGGGCGCGGCAGATACTGACCGGCGCCAATCTCGCGGCCATCATCTATACCAGCCCAAGCCATACCCAGGCCGCGCCGCGCTGGCGCATCCTATGCCCTTTGTCCCATCCCATCGCCCCCGGCGACCGCGCTGGCATGGTCGCAAGGTTAAACGGGCTGTTTGTCGGGGCATTGGCAGGGGAGAGCTTCACGGCTTCCCAGGCCTATTACTACGGGCGCCTAGAGGGCAGCGAGGCGCATCAGGTGGTGGCGATCGAAGGCCGGGCGATAGACGGCGCCTTGGAATTGGACGCCGCCGCAGTCGGCAAGCCAAAAGCCGCCCCCGCCCCTTTGCCATCACGCCCGCGCCCGGCAACCGGCGAAGGTTCGGCATTGGGACGCGCTGCGCTTGCCGAGCGATGCGACGCCATCCGGCAAGCGGGCGAGGGCGCAAAACACGCCACCATCAATGCCAGCGCCTATGCCATCGGCGGGCTTGTGGCATCCGGGGACATACCCGAGGGCGAGGCATGGGGCGAATTGGAAGCCGCGCTTGGTGCCATCCTGCACCGCTGCAAGGATCAGCGCCACGCTCAAAAGACCCTCGCCAAAGCCTTCCGGGAGGGCATGGGCAAGCCGCAATCGCCCGCGCCTATGCCTGTGACGCCACCGGATGAAATCCACCCGGCAGCGCCATATCTGGCCAAGCTAACCCGTGGCACGGTCAAGCCCTTGCCCGTAGGGGCGGACCTGTTCGACGTGCCGGGCGCCCTTGGCGAGTTTGTGGCATGGTGCAACGCCACGTCAATCAGCCCCCAGCCCTTTCTAGCCCTCGCCGCCGGCATCACAATGATCGGCGCGGCGGCGGGCAGGCGCTATCAGACAACCACGCGCCTTCGCACGAACATTTACGCTGTCGGGGTGGCGGACAGCGGCGCGGGCAAGGATCATGCCCGGAAGCTAATCCGCCGTGCCATGCACGAGGCGGGCCTTGCCCAATACCTAGGCGGTTCCGACATTGCATCAGGCGCGGCCATCCGCACCGCTTTGACCCGCCACCCAGCCCAGCTATTCCAGATTGACGAGTTCGGCGATTGGCTCCGGGAAGTGCTAGGCGAAAAGGCCAGCACGCACAAAAAGCAGATCGCGGCTATCCTGAAGGAGCTTTACAGCAGCGCCGCCGAGTTTTGGGCCGGGGCCGAATACTCGGACCAGACGGCCCGATCCGGGCGCCCGAGAATGGACATAATCGAGCCGCACGCGGTCCTATACGGCACCACAACGCCCGGCCAGCTTTGGGCCGCGCTGCAAGGCGCATCCATGCACGATGGGCTTATGGCGCGCGTCCTGCTTTTCGTGTCGCCGGTCAGCTACCCGGACGAGCAAGAGCCTGCCATGCTGGACCCTCCACCTGGCCTATTGGCCGCGCTAAAGGCCATGGCGGCGCCGCACGCGGGCGCGGGCAACCTCGCCGGCACGATGGCAGCCTCCGCCGGGGCGGACCCGCTCACGGTGCCCGAGACGTCCGCCGCAGAGGCTATCCGCAAGGCTATGCGGGCCGAGCAGCTACAGCGCCAGCGCGAGAACGCCGGAACCTATATCACGGCCATAGCCGCGCGCCTGGCCGAGAACGCGATGAAGCTGGCCTTGATCCGGGCTATCAGCCGGGACCCGGCTGATCCCGTGATAGACGGGCCTGACGTGGCCTGGGGGCGCGCGGTGGCGAGCCATTGCATGGAGACCCTATTGCGCGAAGCCGGGCGGCACATCGCCGATAGCGATTTCCAGGCAAAGATGAACCGGGCCATGGAATTGATCAGGCAGCATGGGCCTATCACCGAACGCGAATTGATCCGGCGCGGGTTTCGGTATCCATCGCGCGACCGCGAAGAGGTGCTTAAAACGCTGGTTGAGGGTGGCTTCGCCATAGCCGAGCAGCCTGCCCGACCACCGGGGCAGGCCGGACGCCCGCCGGCCATCCAATACAGCGTGGGAACCTCCTCATGAATTCCGTCACTGTGACACAATTAATTGTGTCACCAATAAAAAATGGGGTTAAGTCTATGAAAATAAAAGGCTTTTTAATTGTGTCACCAAAATCCGCAAAGTCACGCGCGCGCGCGCATGACATGACGCGGGACATGGTGTGTGGGATACCATGTGACATTATTGACAGAATTAAAATATATATAAATATCAATAAGATAGAAGGTAATAGTGTCACCAGAAGGGGTAATAGTGTCACCAAAAACCCGAATAGTGTCACCAGAACCCCTACCAAAGCCAATCCAGCCCAATTTTCCAGGAGCCAAGCCATGTCAGACATGACCCATAGCCCAGTCTCAGGTGCCGCGTGATGGCCGGGAAGCGCAGCCGGGGACGCCCCGAGAAACCCGTCGCGATTGACCTGGGGCCGGAAATCCGCCTCGCCAATGGCACCGCCATGCTCGGGCACCGGGCGGACCCGGACGCGCCGAACCTGCCCAATATCCGGGCGGCGTCGGCGGCTGTCATTTACCACAAGCTCTGGATACACGGCGCCCTTGATGACCGGCAGCACGAGGCAGCGGACCGCTACCTGCTACGGCTGGAACAGGCCAGCGGCGCGCGGGCGGACATGCGCGGCCATGCGGGCGGGGACCGGGCCGGGATTACCGAGCGCCAACTCATGGCGCTGGATGACCTACGCCTGGCGGAAGGCGCCGTAGGATGCTCTGCCC
>JADCFR010000351.1 GCA_020249415.1 Roseomonas sp.
CAGCAGGTGGAATTGGTCATGCTCGGCTACAATACGCCGTCACTCAATATGGAAAATCGTGGCTTTGAGGCGCCGCATCTCCGCGTGTTTCACAGCCACCTCTCCATCCAGTCCGGCTGTTATCAGAATTCCTGCTTTGCGGTCGCGACGGCCAAGGCCGGCACGGAAGATGGGCATGAGCTGTTCGGCCATTCCATCATTGTGAACCCGCAAGGGGAGATCATGGCGCAGGCGACAAGCTGGGATGATGAGCTGATTGTGGCGGAAGCCGATCTCGGCAGATGCGAATTGGGGCGCAAGACGATTTTCGATTTCGCGCGCCATCGCCGCCCGGAACATTATGGCCGCATCGCCGAACAGGTGGGCAGCGTGGCGCCGGCAGAATGGAAAGGCGGCGCCTGATCTCAGGTGACGATGACTGATGGCCCTGCTGGCAGAATACCGAAGGGATCAAACACCAAGGGCGCGGCGCGGGAGATCGCCGCCAGATCAAAACTGCGATGCGGCGTGCCGAGGATAATCGCATCAGGCCGCGCGCCATCCGGCATTGTCAGGGCAAGGCTGCGCGGCATGATCGATAAGGATTTGGGCGCAGTGCCAAGCACCGGATCATGCCAGGCAAGCGCCGCGCCGGCACCGTGCAGGCCGCGCAAAAGCCTGAGCGGTGCGGCAGCGCGCAAATCGGCGACATCGGGTTTATAGGTCACGCCCGCCATCAGCAAGCGCTTGCCCGCCAGATCATCACCAAGCCGCGCACGGATTTGGGCCAGCACCCGCGCCACGCGCCCGCGATTGCGCGACAGCGCCTTGGCCAGCAAAACGGATGGCGCGCCGGCGCGTGCTGCCTCCATCTGCAAAAAGGCCGGGTCCACCGGAATGCAATGCCCGCCCGCGCCAAGCCCCGGCCAGAAGGGCGCAAAGCCGAAGGGTTTTGTTGCCGCCGCCGCCACCACATCACGCGTCGCCACACCAAGCGCGGTGAAAGCGGCATGGAGTTCATCCATCAGCGCGATATTCACCAAACGATATGTATTCTCCAGCAGCTTGGCGCATTCGGCGACCTCGGGGCTCGCCACCACCTCCACCCGATCCACCAAATGCCGCCAAAAAGCCAAGGCGCGACGGAGAGAGGCATCATCGGTGGCACCCAGCAGACGCGGAATGCTGCGGGTTGGCGGCGCATGGGGGGCGGGGTTTTCCCGTTCCGGCGAGACGGCCAGGAAGACATGCTGCCCCACACGCCAACCCGCTTCTTCCAGGATGGAACGGCATAACCCATTGGTCGCACCTGGCTGGCAGGTGGAAATCAGACACACCAGCGCGCCCGGCTTCAGGCCGCGCGCCGCCATGCCAAGCGCCGCGCGCACGGCTGTCAGATCAGGCCGTCCGCGCGCATCAAGCGGGGTTGGTACGCAAATCAACCAGGTATCGGCGCCAGCAAGCGCGGCGGGATCAGCGCTGGCTTGGAAGCTGCCCAAGCCCGGATCGCGGGCGGCATTGGCCAGCCGGCGCGCTTCCGGCGCCGGGTCATAGCCGATCACCTCATAACCGGCAGCGGCGGCGCCAAGCGCCAAGGGTCGCCCCACATAGCCAAGCCCGAGCACAGCCAAGCGACCGCGGCTGAGGCGCTGCGCGGGGGCCAGGACTTGGTGTAAAAGACTCAGCTTCACATTCTTATGATTGTATTGTTCTTTAAAAATACAACCTAGCGTTATATTTTTTGTTGGGATGATGGGGCGCTGAATCCCACATCGTCACAGGCAGGAGCCCAGCGGTAGGGCTAAACCCTTGTTTTTTGGCCATGTCATGCCGGAAATCCCATTTCCCCGGCACGCGATCCCCCCTAGAAAAGCGCTTCCAAAGGGTCGGGGGCAGCCATGGCAGTGGTTTCAGGATCGGATGATGACGGCATGCTCACTGTGGTGGGGCATCCGCTGATCCAGCATCGGCTGTCGCAAATGCGCGAGAAATCCTGCCCGGTGCCGACCTTCCGCGCGCTATTGCGCGACATCGCCATGCTGCTCGGCGCCACTGCCCTGGCTGATTTGCCGCTGGAAGCGCGCGAGATCGAAACGCCGCTGGAACGCATGGCCGCCCCCAAACTGGCCGGCAAGCCACCGATCTTCGCCCCGGTACTGCGCGCCGGCATTGGCTTTTTGGATGGCATGCTAAGCCTACTGCCTGAAGCCGGTGTTGCGCATATTGGCGTCTATCGTGACCACAAGACGCTGGAGGCGCATGAATACTACTTCAAGGCGCCCGAGGATTTGGCCGAGCGCTTGGTGATCCTGCTTGATCCCATGCTGGCGACCGGTAATTCAGCCGTCGCAGCACTTGATCGCCTGAAGGCGCGCGGTGCCACGCGCATCCGCTTCATCTGTCTGCTTGCCGCGCCCGAGGGTATTCGCCATGTGCGGCAAGCCCATCCCGATGTGCCGATCTGGACCGCGGCGATTGACGAAAAGCTTGATGAGAACGGCTATATCCGCCCCGGCCTTGGCGATGCCGGGGATCGCGTTTTCGGGACGTAACCTGGGCGCCTTATATATGCAGCGCCCGCCCATCCACCGCTAGCGCCGCTTCCTTCACCGCCTCATTCAGTGAAGGATGCGCATGGCAGGTGCGCGCCACATCTTCGGCACTTGCGCCGAATTCCATCGCCAGGACCAATTCCGCAATCAGCGTGCCGGCATCCGGGCCAATGATATGCGCGCCGAGCACTTCATCCGTTTTGGCATCGGCCAAAATTTTCACAAAGCCTTCCACCTGACCCGTCGCACGGGCGCGGGAGTTGGCCATGAACGGGAATTTGCCGACCTTGTAATCGACGCCCGCGGCTTTCAGTTCTTCTTCCGTTTTGCCGACATTCGCTACTTCGGGGTGGGTATAAATCACACCGGGGATGGTGTTGTAATTCACATGCGGCTTCTGGCCTGCAATGAATTCGGCCACGGCCACGCCTTCATCCTCGGCCTTGTGGGCGAGCATGGGCCCTGCAATCACATCCCCAATCGCGTAAATATTGGGCACGGCGGTTTGCCAGTGCGCGTTGGTATCAATCTGCCCGCGCTTGTTGGCGGTAAGGCCAACATTCTCTAGCCCCAGCTTATCCGTATAGGCACGGCGACCCACGGCCACCAGCACGACGTCGGCGTTGATTTTCTCCGCCGCGCCGCCTGCGGCTGGCTCGAACGTCACCTCAACCCCAGCTTTGCTTGGCTTCGCGCTCGTCACCTTCTGGCCGAGTTTGAATTCGAAGCCTTGTTTCTCCAGCACCTTCTGGAAGTTTTTGGCAATCTCGTTATCCATCCCGGGTGTAATGCGGTCGAGATATTCCAGCACTGTCACTTTGCTGCCTAAGCGCTTCCACACCGA
>JADCFR010000352.1 GCA_020249415.1 Roseomonas sp.
AAAGCGCCGCGTGGAACGCATCATGCGCATGACGCCGGATAAGAATGCGCCGCTTGCGGTGTTCCTTGCTTCCGATGCGGCGAAGGATGTGACGGGGCAGATTTTCTCGCCGCGCATGAATGAGATCTTCGTCTATAGCCAATCCCGCCCGATTCGCGGCATTCACCGCAGCGAAGGCTGGACCCCGGAGATGATCGAAGAATATGCGTTGCCCGCGCTGAAGCCCGATTTCTCGCCGCTTGAGCGTTCCGGCGACGTTTTCTGCTGGGACCCGGTCTGAAGCCCTTCATCACCCTTGCGCTGGCGCTGCTCGTCCTGGGAACAGGGCGTGCAGCCGCCACGACGCCAGAGATTCTGGCGGCGGCGCAGCGCCTGCCGCCAAGCGGCGCCCTGGAAGCGATTGATGCGGCGGCCGCCTGTGCCTTCGCGCCCAATGCGCGCCATCTTCGGCCATTGCCGGCGCGGCTTGCCTGGTCTCGTCCCGCAGCGGTGGTGATCTTCGCCGGGCTGGATGGCGTGCCGGAAGTGGACCGCGCCGTGCTGATCCGCCCCACGCGGGAATTGCTGGCGCGCCATGCAGTGCGCGAACGCATCAAGGCCGGGCGCGTTTCGCTGTATGATCACGGCTTGAACACCCTGCCGGAGAGCGCGCAGGAAATCGCTTTCATGGCGCTGCATGTTGCGCCACCCGAAACGCCACCCGAGGGCTGTGTGACCCCCGCCTTGAATTGATGGATGAGCCTTATGGATCGCCTTGCCTCTGCCCTGCTCAACCCACGCCGCATTGCGCTGATTGGCGGATCATCGGACCCGAAGCGCCTGACCGCGCGCGCGCAGGTGTACCTCCGCAAGCATGGTTTTACTGGTGAGCTTTTCCCGATCAACCCAAGTGCCGAGACCATCCTTGGCGAACGCGCCTATGCGCGCCTGGCCGATGTGCCGGGGGAGATTGATCTCGCTTATCTGCTGCTGGGTACGCAGCATGTGGAAGGCCAGATCGCGGCGGTTGCCGAAAAGCGCATCCCTGTCGCGGCGATCCTGGCCGATGGCTTTGCCGAAGCCGGGCCGGAAGGCCGCGCCTTGCAGGAAAGGCTTTTGGCAACAGCGAAAGCGGCGGGGGTGCGGTTGCTCGGACCCAATTCCATGGGCCTGGTGAATTTGAACGCGCGCACCGCCTGTTCGGTGAATGCGGCGCTGGAAGCCGAAAGCCTGCCCGCCGGGCGCATCGCGCTGGTTTCGCAATCCGGTTCCATGATGGGTGCGATCATGGCGCGCGGCGCACCGCGCGGGATCGGCTTTTCGCATCTGATCGGCACCGGCAATGAAGCCGATCTGACCGCGAGTGAAATCGCCGGCATGCTGGTGGAAGACCCGGGCGTTGATGCGGTGCTGCTGTTTCTGGAAGCGATTCGCGCGCCGGAAAAACTCGCCGCCGCGGCGCGCCGCGCCCATGCGCTGGGTAAGCCCATCATTGCCTTCAAGCTTGGTCGTTCGAGCTTCGGCGCAGAGCTGGCGGGCAGCCATACCGGCGCGCTGGCGGGGTCGGATGCGGCGGCGGATGCCTTCTTCCGTGCCAATGGCATTGCACGCGTGACGATGATTGAAGCGCTGTTGGAAGCGCCGGCTTTGTTCATTGGGCGGAAGCCTTTGGCCAATCCGCGTCGGACCATTTCGGTCATGACCACCACGGGTGGCGGTGGTGCCATGGCAGTGGATGCCTTGGGCGTTGTCGGGATTGAAACCTGCCCGCCCGATGCCGCTGCCGTGGTCGGGTTGGAAGCGGCTGGCCTGCCGCATCATGGGCGGATGATTGATGTGACACTCGCCGGGACCAGGGCCGATAAGGTGGAGGCGGCGCTTTCGGCCCTCGCCGCCGATGCGGGCACGGATATGGTGCTTTCCGTGGTGGGGTCTTCCGCGCAATTCCGCCCACATGATGCGGTGGCAGGGATTACCGGCGCGGTGAAGGCCGGGCTTGGCAAGCCTATCGCGGCCTTTCTGGTGCCGCAGGCGGATGCGTCGCTTCGGCTGCTGGGCGAGGCCGGCATCCCCGCCTTCCGCACCCCGGAATCCTGCGCCGATGTGATCCGCGCCTTTTTCGATTGGTCTGCGCCGCGCGCCGAGGCCCTAGCGCCGGCCATCAACCACACAACCCCCGCGCATCCTGATGAGGCTGATGCGCGCCGGCTTTTCGCGGCTTTCGGCCTGGATAGCCCCTTTGCCGTCATGGCCGCGCCCGATGCCGTGCCGGAAGGGCTGCCTTATCCTGTGGCGCTCAAGATTCTCTCGCCAGATTTGGCGCATAAAACAGAAGTGGGTGGGGTGGCGCTGAACATTCCCGACCCGGTGGCGCTGGAGGCCGAGGCCGCTGCCATGCTGACGCGCGTCAGGGCGCGCGCTCCGGCGGCGCGCATCACTGGCTTTCTCGTGCAGCCCATGGTGAAGGGCCTGGCCGAGGCGATCATCGGCTTCCGGCGAGACCCCGAGGCGGGACCCATTATCCTGGTTGGTGCCGGTGGCATCATGGCGGAATTGCACCGCGACACGGCGCTCCGCCTCGCCCCGGTGGATGAGGCCGAAGCGCGGGCCATGATCGCCGAAGTCAAGGGGCTGAAACCCCTCGCTGGCTGGCGCGGCCTGCCGCGCGGCGATGTGGATGCGCTGGCGAAGGCGGTGGTGGCCGCATCGCGCCTCGCGGCCCACGCGGGGGTGGCCGAGGCGGAAATCAACCCGCTGATCATCCATGCCGAAGGCCAGGGCGTGACGGTGGCGGATGCCTGGGTGGTTCCCGCTTCCCCTTGATGCCGCGCGGTGCCAGTTTGGCGTCATGAAGCCCGAAGACCTGATCCGCGCCCGCTACGGCGCCCTGCCCTTCACCCCGCCCGAGGCGATTCCGCCCGCCCTTGCGGCGCTGCTGGATCGGCGCGTGACGCGCCGCTATGCCGCTGAGGCAGTCAGTGACACGCTATTGGATACGGTATTGGCGGCGGCACAATCCGCCCCTTCCAAATCCGATTTGCAGCAATATTCGATCATCGTGACACGTGATCCGGTGAAGATCGCCAAGGTGGCGGATTGGATCGGCACCATGCCCTGGATCAAGGATGCGCCGGTGCTGCTGATTTTCTGCGGTGATATGCGGCGCGGCCAGGCGGCTTGCGCGCGCCATGGGCGCGAACACGCCAATAACAATATGGACACCTTTCTGAATACGGCAGTTGATGCGGCGCTGGCATTGGGCGCTGCGATTGCGGCGGCAGAGGCGGCAGGGCTTGGCACCTGCCCCATTTCCTATGTGCGCAGCCATATCGAAAAAGTCGCACCTTTGTTTGCGCTGCCGAAGGGGGTTTATCCCGTGGCGGGGCTCTCGCTTGGTTGGCCGGCGGCGCGCAATGACATCACGCCACGCCTGCCACCATCGGTCGTGATCCATCGCGAAGCCTATTCCAGCGCAGCGGAAGCGGAAGCAATTGCCGCTTATGATGCGCTACGGCCCAAGCAAAAGCCGCGCTACCCGGAAATCCATGGCCCAGCGCCAGAAGGCTGCACCTGGTCCGAAAACGCCGCGCGGCAATTATCGGTGCCGGAGCGTTTCGGTTTCCGTGCCTGGTTACGCAGCCGAGGGTTTGACCTTGACTGAACGCCCGCGTCGCGAAGACCCAACCGCCGATAATCCCGGTGGTGCCGATGTTGAAGGCAAGCGGAGACCGCGCGCCCGCACCGCACGTCCCCGAGATGCCGCCAGCCTGATTGTCTGGCGACAAAGCCGCAAAGGCCCCGAATTGCTGATGGGAAAGCGCCATGCCGGGCATCGCTTCATGCCGGATGTCATGGTCTTTCCCGGCGGGCGCGTTGATCCCGATGATCATCGCGCCCCTGCCATCAGTGAATTGCGTGGGGACGCCCGGCGCTTGCTGGAACGGCGTGCGACACCCGCACGGGCGCGTGCCTTGGGCATTGCAGCAGCGCGGGAATTGTTTGAGGAAACCGGGCTGGTGCTTGGCGAAAGGCGCGGCGATGGTGTGGCGGCGGCGCTCAGCGCCTTGGATTATTTGTGCCGGGCCATCACACCCACCGGCCGGCCGATTCGCTTTCATGCGCGGTTTCTGGTGGCACCAGCGGAAGCCGTGCATGGCGCCATACAAGGTTCGGGTGAATTGGAGAAGCTTGGCTGGTACAGCCCGGAAGCGGCGCATGCCAATAATGTTGCAACCATCACGGCGCGGGTGATGGGGGAGTTTTTGGCCTGGCTTGCACTGCCCGAAGCGGCGCGCGCTGAGCGAGACTTGATCGTGTTTCGCGGCATGGATGATCGGCGGGTGGAGCGCTGAATGGCAACCGATCCTCATGCTGCCATGCTGCAAGCCGCACTGGCCCTGCAACAGCAAGGCAATTTTAAGGAAGCGCGTCGCAAATATGAAAGCATCATCGCGCGTGACCCGCGCAGTTTCAACGCCTTGCAGCTTTGCGGCGTGGTGGCCATTCAGCAGGAAGCCTATCGCGATGCGGTCAAGCTGATCCGGCGCGCCTTGGCGCTACGCGGCAATGACGCGCCGACGCTGACGAATCTCGGCATTGCCTATCAGAAATTGGGACAAGCCGCCGAAGCGCTGGAATGTTTCGACAAGGCCATCGCGGCCAAGCCGGATTTCGCCAGCGCGCATCATAATCGCGCGAACTTGTTGCGAGAGGCGAAGCGCCCCAAGGAAGCGCGGGAAAGCTATGGTCGCGCCCTGGCTTTGCAGCCGGAAAACCCGCTTATCCACGCCAATTACGCTTCCTTGCTTTACGATGTGCATGAATATCAGACTGCGCTGCAAGCCCTGGACACGGCCTTGACGTTGCGGCCTGATTACCATACCGCTTATTTTCGCAAGGGTGAGATTCTGCTCGAATTGGACAAGCCAGCGGCAGCGCTTGCCGCCTTTGAACGTGCGCTGAGCCTAGCCCCGGATAATGGGGAATTTCTGATTGGCCGCGGCAAGGCCCTGATGGCGCTGGACCGGCATGAGGAAGGCCTTACTTGCCATCGCCGCGCCATCGAATTGGCACCCAAGAACGCCGCCTTCCTGCATGCTTCTGGACTTGCCTTCCTATCCATCAAGCGCATCAGGGCGGCACTCGCCTGCTTTGAAGAAGCCCTTGCACTGAAGCCTGATTATGTCGAAGCCCATCTCAGCAGTGCCTACATCCACAAGGATCTTGGGCTGCATGACAAGGCCTTGGCCCAGGTGGAACGCGCCATTAAGGCCAAAGCTGATGACCGCGATGCCCTTCTCTGCAAGGGATCCATCCTTACGGCGGCCTATCGGGCGCAGGAAGCGCTTGAGATCTACCGGGCCTTGGGCAAGCGCCAACCTGATGATGCGCATGTGCAATTTCTGATCGGCCAAACGCTGAGCACCCTCAGTCAACGTGATGAGGCCGATATCGCCTTGCGGCAGGCTGCCGCCCTGATCGTCGACAAGGATGAAAACGCGGAGCGTATTCAAGCCATTTGCGCCGCGGTGAACAGGGTAAGCCTGCTCCCGGCGGCCTATCGCGATGAAACGGAACTGGCATCACGGCGAGAGGAATTGCTGCGCGCACTTCATCAGGCGCAGTCTCTTTTGCAGGTGACTGGTACGCGCAGCAAGGCAATGGAATCCGCATTCGCGACCACCGCCTTTGCAACCACCGGTTTCTACATCGCCTATCAGCAGGAAAATGATCTGGCGCCGAATAGGCTGCTATCCGATTGCATCAGCCGCATGCTGGCCCTTGCGGATCGCCCAGCGCGGGAGGCGCCGCGCAAGCCAGGCCCGATGCGCTTTGGGATCGCTTCCGAAAAGCTCTATCGCCATAATGGTTCAAGTTGGGCGCTGCCCTGGCTGAAGCATTTGCCGTCGGATTATCAGTTCTTTTCCTATGCCTTTCACGGCATCCATGATGATGTTTCCGAGGGTTTTGCTGAATTAGGTACGCATCGGCGGCTTTCCTTTGATGCGAGCAGCCTCACCAAGACCATCGCCACCATGCGCACCGATGATCTGGATTTCCTGATGCTGCCAGATATCGGCATGACACCTTCAAGCCGCATTCTTTCGCTGCATCGCATCGCGCCCATCCAGTTCACCGCCTGGGGCCATCCCGTCACCAGCGGTTCGCCAGTGATGGATTTCTACCTGTCGAGTGATCTGATGGAATCGGATGATGCCGCTTCGCATTACTCGGAAACACTGATCCGCCTGCCCAATCTGGCGCTCTACCTGGAACCGGGAAGCACCATACCGCCGGCCAAGGATTTTCCGCTGCCCGAAGGGCGCGTGCTTTATGGCTGCCTGCAATCACTGTTCAAATACCTGCCGCGCTATGATGACATTCTGCCGCGCATCGCGGCCGAGGTACCAAGGGCGCTATTCGTCTTCATTGAGGGCATGTCGCCGCATATGACCGGCATCACCCGCGCCCGGCTGGATACCGCCTTTGCCAAAGCCGGGCTTTCAGCCGCCGAGCATGTGGTGTTCCTGCCCCGCATGAGTGGCGGAGAATTCGATGCCCTCACGCGGCAGATGGATGTGCTGGTGGATTCGCTTGGTTGGAGCGGTGGCAATACCACGCTCGGCGCCATTGAAGCGGGCGTGCCGCTGATCACCTGTCCCGGCGCCTTTATGCGGGGGCGGCACAGCTATGCCATGTTCCGCATGATGGACATGCCATCGGCCATCGCGCGCGATACGGATGAAATGGTGCGCAAACTTGTGGCCCTGGGTCAGGAGCCAGACCGCCGCCAGGCCATGCGGGAAGAATTGGGTCAGCGGAAGGAAGCGCTTTATGCGGATAAAAGCCTGATCGGCGCCTTGGATGGCTTTCTGAAGGATCAATTCGCCAAATTATAAAGCGGGGCGGCTTCACCCCACCCGGCGGCGCGGCTCCAAAATCATCATCCCACCAAGCTTGAGCGCACCGCCGCACAGCGCCAGCAGTGCCACCGCAGCGTGTGAAAACCGCGCCGGCGCCGTGGCGTCGCCCAGCAACAGCGCCACCAGCACCAGATCACACAGCACACCTGCACCAATCAAACCAAGGGCAAACATTTACCTGCTCATGCATCGTTCAGACCTTCCTTAAACCTGCCCAGCGGGGCAGCAGCGCGACCAGACCAAGGCAGTTTCATGGCAAGCTGCCATGGACAGGCGCCCCCACATCTGAGACTGTTTTCTCCTTCGCCTGAATGGAAGGAGATTCCCAATGCGCCGTTTCCTGGCCGCTGCCTTGCTTTCCGCTGCCCTCGCCGGCCCCGCTTTGGCCCAGGGGCAACCACCGCTCCGCTGCGGGGTTGATGGCACTTTCGCCCCCCATGCCTTCCCCTCGCTCCAGGGGGGCGTGCAGGGCTTCCAGATTGACCTGTTCCGCGAAGTCGCCAAGCGCATGGGGCGGGAGATTGTGATCGAAAGCGCGTCCTTCTCTGGCCTTATTCCGGCCATGAATGCCGGGCGCTACGACTTCCTCTGCGCCCCCACCACGGTGACGCCGGCGCGTGCCGAAGCGCTGCTGTTCACCGAAGGCTATATCTGGACCGAATTGCAGTTTGGCATTCGTCGCGGCACGCCGCCCATCAAGTCCGAGGAAGATCTGCGTGGCAAGACCATTAGCGTGAACAAGGGCACGCCCTATGAAAACTGGGTCACGGCCAATGCGCAGCGCCTGAACCTGACACTGCTCGCCTTTGATACGCAGCCCGATGCGGTGCAGGCCGTCATCCAGGGCCGCGCCTATGCCAACCTGTCCGGCAATACGGTGGTGCGGTATTCGGCGTCTCGTACGCCGCAGTATATTGCAGATTTTGTGCTGCCGGGTACGCGCATGCATTGGGGCACGCCCTTCCGCAAGGATAGCGCCGCCATGCGCAATCAGGTGGAAGATGTGCTGACGTGCATGAAGCGCGATGGCACCATCGCGACACTTTCTGAAAAATGGTTCGGCAATAAGCCCGGCCCTGATCAGGCGGAAGTGATGTAATTCCCCGGCTATGGTCCGCCGGGTCTGCCAGGCCATGACCCTACACCGCAGAATCCGCGCTGCTGATGGCGTTTAACGCATGGGCTCGGCGGGCATGACCCCCGCCCGCCCCATTGTGGAAGCCCGCGCCATCCACAAGCATTTCGGCGCCCTGCATGTGCTGCGCGGCGTGGATTTCACGGTGGAAGAACGCCAGCTTGTCTTTGTGATCGGGCCATCCGGGTCCGGCAAATCCACCCTGCTGCGCTGCCTGAACCGGCTGGAAGAACCATCCAGCGGTTCCATCATCGTGGATGGCATAGACATGTTG
>JADCFR010000353.1 GCA_020249415.1 Roseomonas sp.
ACCGCGAAGGAACGCGCGCGTTACGAGAAAGCCTTGCTGGCGGCGGCGCGCATCCTGCGCGATGAGGAAGCGTGAATAGCCAAACGCAGGTCAGTGTATCGGGGAGCTTCTCATCCCCTGGGATCGCAGCAAAGTTGGGCGCCGTTGCGAGCGCCCCTTTGATTACGCCGCGCGTTGCGGGCGCGCGGCCAATACTTCACGCAAACGCTGCAAGCGTGCGCGGGCATTATCGCCAAGCTCCTCATCCGGCCCGGCGACAGTTTCCACTGCCTTCAGCGCCTTCCGGCGGGAAGCCGCATCGGGCAGCAGCACGGTCAGCGTCTTGATCGCCTCTTCCGGGAAAAGTGTGGCGATCATGGTCTGGTCACGGATCACCGCCATGCGCTCCGCCGCACTCATCTGCGCAAAGGGCGCTTCGGTCGTCAGCAATTGATTGGACCGCGCCAGGCGTGAACGCCGCACCGCACCGCGCGCATCAGCGAGCAGAATCATCATGCGAATGACCGCTTCCGCATAGCCGCCCTGCGCGAGCTTTGCCTCAGCCTCGGCGCGTTGCGGCGCATCGGTGGTGACGGAATCACGCGCGGCTTCTGCCTCTGCCTCATAATCCTCACCGGTGACGCCTGCGGCATGCAGCGTGCCATAGACGCCATGGAAGGCGGTTTCCACCCAGGCATCGCGCAAATCGCGCATGGCGTTCAGCCCATATTCCACCGAATCCGCAAAAGCCTTTTCATAGGCCAGGAAAGGATTGCTCGCCGCTACGGGGCGGCGATTCTGCCGTGCCAACCCCGCGAGTGACGACACCGGCCCCATCCAGGGGTTCATGTCGCTCAGCGCATAGCGGCGCCAGCGCATCGGGTTCATCCGCCGGCGCGTCTCGGCACCCATTTCCGTGCTGAATTGGCGGATTACCGGCGCAAGCAATACATCATACAAATGCTGGTTCAATTCGGAAATCTGCGCGACTGCGGGGAAGGCTTCATTCTCCGCCTCGCCGGAAATCTCCCGCACATGGGCGATGGTGCGTTCGACCAATTCCACCTGCCATGCGCCATGCTCATCACCCTCATGCCCGGTGATCACCATTTCATAGAGGCCGGGGGCCACGGATTCGATCATGTCAATCGTGGTGGCGATTTCGCTGTGTTCCTTCTTCGCCACCTTGCCGGAGACGAAAATGCCGAGATGCCCGATATCCTCATGCAATAGGTACACAATGGTCTGGCCCAGCGATTTGATTTCGCGTTCATCGCGATAGACATCGGCAATCCAGCGCAAAGCCTGACCGGGCGGGGTGATATTGTCGCCAGCCGAGGCAAAAACAATGACCGGCGCCTTCACTTCGCGCATATTGAAGGTCTGGCCATCGCCTGCGGCAATGCGCCCGGAAGCGAAACGATTGCCGATGAATAGATTCTCCACGATCCAGCGAATCTCATCGCGATTCATCAGGAAATAGCCGCCCCACCAGCGTTCAAATTCCAGGAAGCGCTCGGCTTCCTGATCCACATTTTCATAGAGGTCGAAATATTTGCGAAACCAGGTATTGGCGGGTGACAGCGCCTCAAAATTCGCGACCAGATTGGCGCCGTCAAAGCGGCCATTGCCCATATCGGCCATGAGTGCCGCCGGCCAACCACCACCGGCCAAGCCACCCAGATAGCGCATGGGGTTCTTGCCCCGCTCACCTGCCCAATAGGAAAGCGGGGCGCCATTCAGCACCAGCGCGCCAAGCTGATTGGGCATTGATGCGCCCAGCATCATCACCGCCCAGCCGCCCTGGCAATTGCCGATCACGACAGGCTTCGGCGCCTTGGGGTGGGCATCCGTGACATGCTTCAGAAACACCGCTTCGGCGGCGGTGATGTCCAGAATGGTCTGGCCGGGTTCTGGATCGCGGAAGAAGATCACGAAATAAACCGGGTGCCCGCGGCGCAGCGCCACACCCACCTGGCTATCTGATTTGAAGCCGCCAATGCCAGCGCCATGGCCCGCGCGCGGGTCAATGATCAGAAAGGGCCGCAGCGCATCATTGCTGGGCGGCATGTCATCTGGCGGCGTGATGCGCACCAGGGCGTAATTCACCGGGCGCTTCAGCTTGCGGCCATCCACCACGGTTTCGTAATCGAAAATCAGCACGGGCGGGCAGCCCGCCTTTTCATGCGCGACGAAATTATTGCCCGCTTCGCGCATCGTGTCCCAGAACAGGAAGCTCCGCTGCGCCGCATCCAGCATATAGGAAGCCGCATCCATTACCAGGTTCTGCGGTGCGCGCATCAACCCATTCCCGGCCTTGGCCAGGCTTTCCAGCGGCGCCTTGGGGTTCAGCGCATCCGGCAGGGTGCGGGCATGGCGGCCCACCACATCGGCCATGCTGCGGGATTGTTCCAGCACGCGCTGGGCGGTCGCATTGCCCTTGCTCAGCAATTCCCGACCGGGGGGGATGGGGCGCTTGGTGGTCATGGTGTGGGCTCCTGTTTCGGGCATCTTCCTGCGCCTCTAGCATGGGCGGTTCAAGTGATTTTTTGCGCTGCAGCAAATTTGTGGGGCCTGGGGCGCCTTGCCTTGGCGGCGGTCTCGGCAGAAGCTTGGCCGACAACCTAGGGGAGAACGCCAAATGTATGTCGAACAACGCCAATATACCTTCCATCCGGGCAAGATGCCGCTTTGGATGGATGCCTATCAAAGCCTGGGCGGCCCGGCGTCTGGCCGGCATATGGGGCCATTGCTTGGCTTCTTTCAGGTAGAAGTCGGCACCATCAACCGCGTGGTCTTCTTCCGCGGCTGGGATGACATTGATACCCGCGAGGCAAGCCTTGCCGCGCGCGAGGCAGACCCGGATTGGCAGGCTTTCCGCAAGCGCTCGGCAGAGGCCGGCGCGCTCGCCCAGCAGGACGTCAAGTTCCTGAAAACCGTGCCTTTTTCGCCGATCACCCAGGCCAAAGGCTTCCAATTCAAGCGGGAGATCGGCGGGACGGGGATGTTTGTCGATCACCGCACCTATGATTTCCACCCCGGCAAGATGGCCGGCTGGTTGGAGGCTTATGAGAAATACGGCCTGCCCGTGCAAAAGCGCATGCTGGGTCAATTGCTGCTTTTCGCGGTGACGGAGATTGGGCCCATCAACCAGGTGGTCTTCATGTGGGCCTATGAGAGCCTGGGGGATCGCGACCGCCGCCGCACCGCGATGATGAGCGATCCGGGCTGGGCCGAATTCGGCAAGGCGATTGCGCCGCTGGGCGCGCTCAAGCAGCAGACGGTGATGGAAATGAAGCCGACAGCGTTTTCGCCGGTGAAATAGCCTCTGTGGCGTGGTTTTGGGGCATTACGCCCCAAAGCCGCGCCCCGGCACGGAAGCCAGCAGCGCTTGCGTATAGGCATGGCGTGGTGCTTCGAAAACTTGCGCGATGGGGCCGTGTTCCACCACTTCACCATCCTTCATCACGGCGACCAGATCACACACCTGCGCCGCCACGCGTAGATCATGCGTGATGAAGACAATGGAAAGCCCAAGCCTGAGCCGCAAATCCGCGAGCAGCTTCAGGACTTGCGCCTGCACTGAGACATCCAGCGCCGAGACAGGTTCATCCGCCACCAGCACTTCCGGCTCCAGCGCGAGCGCACGCGCCAGCCCTATGCGCTGGCGCTGCCCGCCGGAAAATTCATGCGGGAAGCGTTCTGTCGCCGCCGGATCAAGCCCGACCAGCGCGAATAACTCCCGCGCCTTCGCCATGGCCGCATCGCGCGCCATGCCATGGATCATCGGGCCTTGTGCCACCAATTCCCCCGCACGCCGGCGTGGATTGAGCGAGGCATAGGGGTCCTGAAACACCATCTGGATGCGTCGCGCGGCCTGCCGAGCCTCACGCTTCGATAGCTGCAAAAGATCAACGCCATCGAGCCGAATGGTGCCGCCATC
>JADCFR010000354.1 GCA_020249415.1 Roseomonas sp.
AGCGGGCGACGGATACGCTGAAGCGCGCAAGGCGCGCCTGGCGCATTGCCTATAGCTGCGGGTCGCTCGCGGGGAAGCTGGCGGCGGTGAAGGCCGGTTTGGGGGTGAGCGTTCTGCCCAAGGATATGGTGCCAGCCGACCTGCGCGCCCTCAGCGGTGCGGATCTGCCGCGGCTTCGCGATACCGAAACAGCGCTGATGTCCCGGCCAAAACTATCCGCACCGGCCAGGCGGCTTCACGCACATGTCATGGCGTCGCTGGAGAGAAGCGCCCATTCGAGCAGATCGCGTTCAGATGGAATCCTCCGAACGCGTGAAGATATTCGAAAAATAAAACTGTAGAGCGGGTCGCTTGAGGCCGCGTGAACGCAAGACGCTCTAGTGGTGCGATTCATGCTGACCTATCCCCTGCCTAAAAAGCCCCCGCGCACCACTAGCCGTATATTTGGTGGGCCGATCCACGCCGCTCTCGAGAACCGACAGCGACGATCGGATCAATAGTGCGGATTCCGAGGCGGTTCGGATTGGTGTGAAAATACTTTCAAATCTCAGGCCCGCTTGCGTTTCTTCACCGGCGCTGGGGCGGCTTCCCGCAATAAGGGTGCCAGGAAGCGCCCGGTATGGCTTTCCGCCACTGCCGCGATGTCTTCCGGCGTGCCTTCCGCGACCAATTTGCCACCGCCCTCACCACCCTCTGGGCCCAGATCCAGCACCCAATCGGCGGTTTTGATCACTTCCAGATTATGTTCGATCACCACCACCGTATTGCCGGCATCCACCAGCGCATGCAGCACTTCGAGCAATTTGCGCACATCTTCGAAATGGAGCCCGGTGGTGGGTTCATCTAATATGTAAAGCGTGCGCCCGGTGGCGCGACGCGACAATTCCTTGGACAATTTGATGCGCTGCGCTTCCCCGCCCGAAAGCGTGGTGGCTTGCTGGCCAAGATGGATATAGCCAAGCCCAACCTTGCGCAGCACGGAAAGCTTTTCGCGTATGGCGGGGACGGCGGCGAAGAATTCCTCGCCTTCCTCCACCGTCATGTCGAGCACGTCTGAGATGGATTTGCCGCGGAACTTCACATCCAGCGTTTCGCGATTATAGCGCTTGCCCTTGCAGGTATCGCAGGTGACATAGACATCGGGCAGGAAGTGCATCTCAATCTTGATGACGCCATCGCCCTGGCAGGCCTCGCACCGCCCGCCCTTGACATTGAAGCTGAAGCGGCCTGGCTTGTAGCCACGCGCACGGCTTTCCGGCAATTCGCTGAACCAATCGCGAATGGGCGCGAATAGCCCCGTATAGGTGGCGGGGTTGGACCGCGGCGTGCGGCCAATGGGCGATTGGTCAATGTCAATGATCTTGTCGAGATGATCGAGCCCTTCGATGCGATCATGCGGCGCCGGCACCTCCGCCGCGCCCATCAGCCGCCGTGCTGCGGCCTTGTAAAGCGTTTCAATCACCAGCGTTGACTTGCCGCCGCCGGAAACGCCGGTGACACAGGTAAAAGTACCCAGCGGCAGCGCGGCATTCAGCCGCTTGAGGTTGTTGCCGCTGGCGCCGACCACGCGCAATTGCCGCTTCGGGTCAATCTTGCGGCGCTTGGCCGGGATTTCGATGCGCCTGGTGCCGGAGAGATATTGCCCCGTCAGGCTGGCCGGATTGGCGGCGACTTCGGCGGGCTTGCCCTGCGCCACCAGCCGCCCGCCACCCTTGCCGGCGGCGGGGCCGATATCAACCAGATGGTCTGCACTGCGGATGGCATCCTCATCATGCTCGACGACCAGCACGGTATTGCCGAGGTCACGCAGCCGCCGCAGCGTGACCAGCAGCCTTTCATTGTCGCGCTGATGCAGCCCGATGGAAGGCTCGTCCAGCACATACAGCACGCCAGTCAGGCCGGAACCGATTTGCGATGCCAAGCGTATGCGCTGCGATTCGCCGCCTGACAGCGTGGTGGAAGACCGTGCGAGGGAAAGATAATCCAGCCCCACATCCACCAGGAATTGCAGGCGTTCATTGATTTCGCGCAGGATTCGCCGCGCAATATCGCGCCGCTGGGGTGTCAGGGTTTCTTCCACCTGCGCAAACCAATCCCGCGCGCGGTGAATGGCCATGGCGGAGGCTTCACCAATATGCAGCCCCGCCACTTTCACCGCCAGCGATTGGGGCTTCAGCCGATGCCCTGTGCAGGCCGCGCAAGGCCGTTCCGCCTGATAGCGGGAGAGGTCTTCGCGCACCCAAGGATTATCGGTTTCGCGAAAGCGCCGTTCCAGATTGGCGATCACGCCTTCAAAAGGTTTTTTGACTTCATAGGCGCGGAGCCCATCCTTGTAGCGGAGTGTCACAACCTCATCGCCTGTGCCATGCAGAATGGCGTGCTGCACGCGGGCAGGAAGTTCCTGCCAGGCGGTGGTCATCTTCACCTTGAAATGCGCCGCCAGGCTTTGCAGGGTTTGGTCGTAATAGGGGGAAGAAGCGCCCGTCCAGGGCATGATGGCGCCATCCTTCAGCGCGACATCATCCTGCGGCACCACCAATTGCGGATCGAAAAAGCTTTCCGTGCCAAGCCCATCGCACACCGGGCAGGCGCCATGCGGTGAATTGAAGGAAAACAGGCGGGGTTCAACTTCCTCGATGGTAAAACCGGAAACCGGGCAGGCGAAGCGGCTGGAAAACACCGTGCGCTCCCCGCCATCAGCGTTTTCGGCATAGGCAATGCCATCAGCGAGCCCAAGCGCGGTTTCAAAGGAATCCGCGAGCCGCTGCATGATGCCATCGCGCACCACGATGCGGTCCACCACCACTTCAATATCGTGCTTGAGCTTCTTGTCGAGCTTGGGTGCCTCACTGATTTGATAGAGCTTGCCGTTGATTTTCACACGTTCAAAGCCGCGGCGCTGGAATTCGGCCAATTCCTTGCGGAATTCACCCTTCTTGCCGCGCGCCACCGGCGCCAGCAGCAAAAGCCGCGTGCCTTCCGGCATGGCCATGACGCGGTCCACCATTTGGGACACGGTCTGCGCTTCGATGGGAAGTCCCGTTGCCGGCGAATAAGGCACGCCAACCCGCGCCCAAAGCAGGCGCATATAATCATGGATTTCCGTGACGGTGCCGACAGTGGAGCGCGGATTGTGGCTGGTGGTTTTCTGTTCGATGGAAATGGCGGGCGAGAGCCCCTCGATCGAATCCACATCCGGCTTTTGCATCAATTGCAAGAATTGCCGCGCATAGGCCGAAAGGCTTTCCACATAGCGCCTTTGGCCTTCGGCGTAGATGGTA
>JADCFR010000355.1 GCA_020249415.1 Roseomonas sp.
CGCAAGGAGGATCACGCCATGACCCTCGGCCCCATCGAAATTGAAGTCATCCGCAATGCGCTGACCGCAGCGGCAGCAGAGATGGATATCACCATCTGGCGCACCAGCCGCAGCACGACGGTGCGCGAATTGTTGGATTATTCCACGGCTGTCTTTGACGCTGATGGCAATAATGTCGCGCAATCCGCGCGCATCCCGCAGCATTTGAATTCCATGGGCGCGGCCTTGCGTACGCTGCTTGATCGCTTCGTGGATGCGCATGACTGGCGGGAAGGCGATGTGGTTGCGACCAATGATCCCTATTGCGGCGCGCAACATTTGAACGATATTCTTGTCTTCAAGCCGGTGTTTCATGAAGGGCACCGTGTGGCTTATGTTGGCGCACTCTGCCATCATATTGACATGGGCGGCATGGCGCCTGGTTCCTATGCCGCCACAGCAACGGAAGTCTTTCAGGAAGGGCTGCGTATTCCGCCACTGAAGCTGATTGAAGGCGGCGTCTTGAATAAATCCGTACACGCCATGATTGGCCAGAATGTGCGCAAACCCGCGCTGATGCTGGGCGATTTGCAAAGCCAATTGGCGAGCCTTGAAGTAGGTGCGGCTTCCATCCGCCGTATCGCCACGCGTTACGGCGCCAGGACGCTGATCGAAGCCACCAGCCGCATCCTGGATCAGAGTGAGGCTGCGATGCGCGCCGCCATTCGCGCGATGCCTGATGGCATCTATAGTTTTGAGGATTTTCTGGATGATGATGGTGTCTCTGGTGACGCAGTGCGCCTGCATGCTTCGCTCACCATCAAGGGCGATGAGATTGAAGTTGATCTGACTGGCTGCGCTGATCAGCAGCGCGGCCCCATCAATTGCACGCCAGCGATGTCGAATTGCGCTGTCTATTACAGCATTATTGCGGCGACTGATGGCGCGATGCCGGCCAATGCCGGTTGCTATCGCCCCATCCGTATTCGCCACCGCGAAGGCAGTGTCACTTCCTGCCGCGCGCCGGCATCGGTTGCGCATCGTGTGGCGGTTTGTCACCGACTGGCCAATGTCATGTTCGGCTGCCTGCATCAGGCGCTGCCGGATCGCATGCCCGCGGCCTATTACGGCGGTTCCTATGTGGCGACCTTTCAGACCGAAGCCGCGGATGGCGGGCGAGAGGTTCTGGTGGAAATCGAAATTGGCGGCACCGGCGCCAGCCCAGCCAAGGATGGTGTGAATGCCTGGTCTTTTGGCATGCACAATAACAGCAATATCCCGATTGAAATGATCGAAAGCCAAATGCCGCTGACCATCACGCATTACGGCTTGAAGCCTGATTCTGGTGGAGATGGGCAATATCGCGGCGGCCTTGGGCTTATTCGCGAATGGCGCGTGGATAGCCCGGCTGGGATTTTCACCGCGAATATGGATCGCTTCCGCTTTCCGCCCTATGGCCTGGCTGGTGGCAAGCCTGCGAGCCTTGGGCGTTTGCTGCGCGTTCGCAACGGGCAGGAAACACCCATAGCACCGAAAAGCGATGCGGTGCGTCTGCTGAAGGGCGATATCGTGCGGCTGGAAACTTCCGGCGGTGGCGGCTTTGGTGATCCCATCAAGCGTTCGGCGGATCAGCGTAAGATTGATCACACGCTTGGCTATGTGACAGGCTAAACCCCTTACCAGCGCAATCATCCTGTCCTAGGCTCGGTGGCGGAGGATTGCACAATGACCCTGCCCTTGCTTTTCACGCCTTGGACCAAGCGCGGCGTTACGCTGAAAAATCGTGTCGTGGTCGCGCCGATGCATCAATATGCGGCGGATCGTGGCTTCATCACGGATTGGCATTTGATGAATGCGGGGCGCTTTGCCGCCGGTGGTGCCGGTATGGTGATGGTGGAAAGCACCAAGGTAGAACGGCGCGGTTGCGGCACTTTGGGCGATACCGGACTTTGGGATGATGCCTTCATTCCCGGCATGAAGCGCGTGGCGGATTTGATTCGCGCCAATGGTTCGGTGCCCGCGATTCAGATTGGCCATTCCGGCCGCAAGGCGCGGCGCTTTCGCCCCTGGGAAGGTGGCGCGCCACTCGTGCAAAACCCCATGATTACGGATTGGGAGGCCTGGGAACTTGTTGCCCCCAGCGCTGAAATCGGCGATGCGGGGGACCCCACGCCACGGGCGCTCACGCGCGATGAAATTCCTCAACTGGTGCAGCATTGGGCTGATGCCGCACGGCGTGCTGATGCCGCCGGTTTTGATGTGCTCGAAATCCACGCGGCGCATGGGTATTTGATCCATCAATTCCTCTCGCCTTCTGCCAATCGGCGCAATGATGATTACGGCGGAACGGAGCGTAACCGCATGCGCTTTGCGCTTGAAGTCGTGGAAGCGGTGCGCGCGGTTTGGCCGGCGCATAAGCCACTCTTCATGCGTTTTTCGGTCGAAGATGATGCTGGCTGGGATGTGGAACAAAGCATCCGTCTTGCCGCACTTGTCGGCGCCGCAGGTGTTGATGTTGTTGACTGCTCATCGGGTGGCATCACGGGCGGTCCGCCGAAAGCAGCGCGGCCTGGCTATGGCTATCAGGTGCCTTATGCGCGGCGGTTGCGCCACGAGGCACCCATCGCCACCATGGCGGTCGGCCTGATTGTCCATGCCGATCAGGCCGAGGCAATTCTGCAAGCCGGCGATGCTGATCTGATCGCGATCGGGCGGGAGATTCTCTACAACCCCAATTGGCCAACCGATGCCGCGCGCAAGCTTGGCGTGGATACGGCTTTCGATGCCATGCCACCGGCGCAGAGCTATTGGCTCGAAAAACGCGCAAGATCGATGAAGGATATGGAGCCTTCCACCTATCGGCGGGGCCTGCATCAGGCGTGACCGGGACTGCTCCATGAGTAGCGCTCGCGGCCTCACGCTCGCGCTTTTTCTGTTGGCGGGGGCACAAACCTTGGCGACCATGGCGGTTTATGCGCTGCCGGTTTTGGTGGCCTATGCCGCGCCGGATTTCGGCATGGCGCGCGCCAATATCGGCTATCAGGTGGGCTTGGTTTACCTCTGCGCGGTTTTCGCTTCCGCCTATGG
Source organism: Roseomonas sp. (assembly GCA_020249415.1). GTDB lineage: Bacteria > Pseudomonadota > Alphaproteobacteria > Acetobacterales > Acetobacteraceae > Neoroseomonas. The sequence goes on from JADCFR010000355.1 coordinate 3,067, forward strand.
GCCGCGCTGGTTGGCGATATGGGGGCCAGCGCGCACCACACAAATTGCGCTTCTGGCGGCGGCGCTGGGGGTTGCACTACTGAGCCTAGCAAACCTTGCCATCGCCATCCCGGCGACAATCCTGATTGGCCTTGCCTATGGGCTGACCAATCCTGCCGCGTCACAATTGCTTGGCAAGCTCGCGCCACCGTCACGCCGCAATATGGTCTTTGGTCTCAAGCAAATGGGCGTACCCTTTGGGGTTGCGCTGGCGGGGCTCATGCTGCCGGGCACAGCAGAGGTCTTGGGCTGGCGTAACGCCATGCTGATTGCAGCCGGGATGCTGCTTGCCATGGTGATCGGGCTGCAATTCAAACGCGCCGATTGGGATCAGGATCGCGGAACGCCAGCGCTGCAAGCCGGGCCGTTGCTTTTGCTGAAATCGCCTGCGCTTGGCGTGATTGGCCTTGCAGCGGCCTGTTATGCCTTGGTGCAGATCGGGCTTGGCGCGCATATGGTGGCGATGCTGATTGGCGATTATGGCTGGGATTCGGTCTCAGCCGGCGCCCTGGTTGGGCTCTGTCAGGTAGTCGGCGGGCTTTCGCGCATTGGCTGGGCTTTGGTCGCTGACACACGCATGGGCGGTCAGCGTGCGCTGATGCTGATTGGCGCGCTTTCCGGCATTTTCCTGATGATGCTGCCTTTGGTTGCGGGCCATCAAACACTGATGCTCGTGCTGCTCTTTATCGCGATTGGTGCCAGTACTGCCGGATGGAATGGCGTCTTGGTCGCGGAAAGCGTGCGCCTTGCACCACCTGGCGCTGCGGGCGCTGCTTCCGGTGCAGTGATTTCACTCAGCTTCGCCGGCGCCGTGCTGGGTCCTCCGCTGATCGCCGTGCTTGGCCAGGAATTGCACGGCTATCGCTACGCTTTTGCAATATTGGCAATGCTGCCGCTTGCCGGCGCAGCGCTCTGCTGGTTCGGGCGCCATGCGCGCAGGGGAGATTTGACATGACACGCGATATGGTCGGCTATGGCGGCAAATGGCCCGATATGCGCTGGCCCAATGGCGCGCGGCTTGCCGTATCCGTCGCCGTCAATTTCGAAGAAGGCGCGGAACAGCAGGTGGGTGATGGTGATGCGCAATGCGAACGCATGGGTGAGGTTATCAGCGTTGTTGCCCCAGGTGTGCGCGACATGGGGCAGGAACAGATTTTTGCCTATGGCACGCGGGCCGGATTTTGGCGCATGTTGGATGCGCTGGATCATCACGCGATCCCCGCCACTTTCCTGATGTGCGGTCGCGCGGTTGAAAGGGCGCCCACCCTTGCTGCCGAGGCAACCAAGCGCGGCCATGAAGCTGCCGCGCATGGTTGGCTCTGGCGCCCACAAGCGGATTACACATCGCGCGAGGCAGAGGCCGCTGATCTTGATCGCTGCATCGGCGCCATCGCCAAAGCCTGCGGGCAGAAGCCACAAGGATTTTTCTGCCGCGGTTCGGAAAGCATCTGGACGCGCGGATTGCTGCAGGAACGCGGCTTTGCCTGGGTGTCCAACGCGTTCGATGATGATGTGCCCTATGATGATCCGGCCCATCCGGGGCTTGTGGTGCTACCCTATGCGCTGGATACCAATGACATGAAGTTCTTCCACCCGAATGGCTTTGTGCGCGCCAGTGAGATGGTGGAGTATGTGAATGACGCGCTGGATGTGCTGGTTGCCGAAGCCAAGCAGGGCAAGCCGCGCCTGCTCAATATCGGCTATCATTTGCGCATCGCGGGGCGACCCGCGCGCTTCCCTGCTTTTGAAAAGGTGTTGGCAAGGCTTGCCGAATTGGGTGATCAGATCTGGGTGGCGCGGCGGATGGATATTGCGAAAGCCTGGCGTGCTGCGACCCGCGCGTGAACGCAGGCCGCAGCGCAAAAAAACATTCCGTCAGCCCGGAGGAACCGTGCGCGTCATCGCTGGCATGGCGGCAATTTTCGCATACCAGGCTTCAAGCTTGGGATGCCCAGGCCGCCAGGGTTCATTCGGATAACGGAAATCCATATAGCCCAAGGCGCAGGCAATGGTGATTTCGCCAATATTCGTCAGCATACCAAGGCTATCGGCTTCCGCCTCCAGCACCGCGAGTGCTGCCTTCACCTTACCCTGCTGTAGCGCGATATAGGATTGCCGCCCCTCATCCTGCGGCAGCGCAATTTCGCGCCGGCGCGGTTGCGTGGCATCCAGAATGCCATCGCCCAAAGCTTCCTGACGTAGCGCCTTCCAACGCGCTGGGCCTGCGGGCGGAAACATCTTCGGCCCATCGCCGACACTATCCAGGTATTCGCAAATCACCGGGCTGTCATACAGCGCAGTGCCATCATCCAGCACCAGCGTCGGCACTTTGGAAAGCGGATTGACCTTCACCAGGGCAGGATCGGTGGTGCCAATTGTCCAAAGCTCCATCTGCTTGTCAATGCCGCGTTGAATCGCAAGCAC
>JADCFR010000356.1 GCA_020249415.1 Roseomonas sp.
AAAGATTGGGCACCTCAAGAAACAATACGCCATCTTCGGCAAGCCAGGCATGAATGCGCCGCAGCGCCTGCCAGGGATCGGCCACATGTTCCAGCACATGGTTCATGGTCACCAGATGAAGGCTTGCTTCAGCCGGCGCCGCCTGTTCGAAGCCGCCGGTTTGCATGGCAACGCCATAGCTCCGCCGCGCGAAATCCGCATAGGCTTCATTCGGTTCTATGCCGCGCGCGTCAAAGCCGCTGCGTGCCATGACATAGACGAATTCGCCCGAAGACGCGCCAATATCCAGAATGCGCGCGCCACCATGCAGGAAGGGCATGAGTCTTCCGGCGCGTGACATGGCGCCGCGCAAGGCGCGCAGTGAATGCTTGCGCTTCGGCTCAAAGCCGCCCTTATACGCCACGCGGTAATCCTTGGCGTAGAAAGCGGCGATTTCTGCAGCACTCGGCAGCGGATGATGGCTGACCAGGCCGCAGCCGCAGCAAACAGCCGTCGTCAGCGGCTGATGCCCGCGGCCACGTGTTGCCAGTACCTCACGCTCCAAGCCGCTGCACAAGCCGCAAGGATCAGCCGAAAAACGCTGCCCGATCTGCATGGACGCCTCCTTGACGGGGTCGGGTTAGCCTGGGCAGGGCTTCGGCAGGCTGACGGGGCCTGTCAGCTTGATGTCAGCTAACGGGGACTATTTTCTGGGCTGCAGGAGAATCGGGCCGCGATGCGGATTTTGGTGGTTGAAGATGAGCCAGGGATCGCGCGAGATGTGCTGGGCGCGCTGGCATCGGCCGGCTTCGCCGCGGAACATGCCGCAGATGGCGACACCGCCTGGCAGCGTGGCGGCATTGAAGCCTTTGACGCTGCGGTGCTTGATCTTGGCCTGCCGCGCATGGATGGGCTTTCCCTGATTCGTCGCTGGCGCGCGGAACGGGTGGCCTTTCCGATCCTGGTACTTTCCGCGCGCAGCGCCTGGACCACACGCGTGGAAGCGATAGATGCCGGCGCCGATGATTTCCTTATAAAACCCTTCGCCATGGAGGAGTTGCTGGCGCGGCTGCGCGCGATCCTGAGGCGCGCTGCCGGGCGCAGCCAAAATACCCTGGCAATTGGGGATTTGCTGCTTGATCTGCGCGCAAGGCGGCTTTCACGCGCAGGGGTGCCGGTTGAATTGACCTTGCTGGAATTCCGGCTGCTTGCCTATTTGATGCATCATGCCGGGCGCGCCATTCATCAGACCGAGCTTTCGGAACATCTCTATGCCGGTGAAGCGGATCGCGGCGATAATGCGATTGAAGCGCTGATGGCACGCCTCAGGCGCAAGATCGGGCCGGATGCCATTCGCACCCGGCGCGGCCATGGCTATGTGATTGGCGGTGATGCGTGACGAATTCCGTTCGCGCGCGTTTTGCCATTGTGGGTATTGCCACGGTGCTGATCGTGATCGGGGCGATCGGCATGGCGGTGCAGGGCATGTTCGAACGGCATAATGAGCGGGAAGTCTTGGCGGAATTGGATGCCGATTTGCGCTTCCTGGCGCGCAGCCTTGTGCTGGATAATGGTGTTGCGACGCTCGGTGTGCAGCCCTTGGCTGATCCGCGCTTTCAGGAGCCGCTTTCGGGGCTTTATTGGCAAGTCAGGAATGACCGCACCGGGGCGATATTGCGCTCCCCCTCGCTCGCTGGTGCCAGCTTCCCGCTCGAGCATGATCGCCTGCCGCTTGGTGAGCGTCATCGCCATATCGTCTTCGGGCCTGAAGGCACCAAGCTGATCGTGCTTGAACGCCGGATCGAGGACCCGAGCGAGCCGGCAGCGCGCTATCGCGTGGCGGTGGCCGTGGACCGGAAGCTGCTGGAAGCGGCGAATCGTGCCTTCTTGCTTGATCTGCTGCCGCTGCTGGGGCTGATCGGTGCGGGCATGTTGCTTGCCTTTACCTTGCAGGGCGGCCTTGCATTGGGCCCGATCGCGCGCGCCAGACGCGCCTTGCAGGAATTGGCCGAAGGCAAGCGTGAGAGGATTGGTGAGGCGCTGCCAAGCGAATTGCAGGCATTGGCGACGCGCTTCGATGCACTATTGGATGAACAGCGCCGCGGCGCGCGATTGGCGCGGGAACGCACCGCCGATCTGGCGCATGGGCTGCGCACCGCGCTGGCCTTGCTGCATGCGCGCATCAGGGAATTGCGTGATCGTGGTGATGGTGAGATGGCGCAAGCGCTGAAAGCCATTTCCACCAGCATTGAACAGCGCATGGCCCGCGAATTGGCCCGCGCCTATATCGAAGGCCCGAAAGCCCATGGGGCACCGCTGGCGCTGCGCCCGGTCATTGAACGTGTCGCGCGCGCTTTTGCGCGCACCAGCCGTGGCGAAACCCTGACCTGGCAGCAGGATATCCCGCAGGACGTGACGGCGGAAATCGAAGAAGGCGATTTTGTCGAATTGCTGGGCGTGCTGCTTGATAATGCAACGAAATGGGCTTCCGGCAGGATCGCCATTGGCCTGCATCTGGCGCAAGGGATGCTGCGGCTTTCGGTGGAAGATGATGGGCCTGGCATTCCACCCCAGGATCGTCGCGCGGCCTTGATCCGCGGCGTGCAGCTCAATAGCGACAAGAGCGGCACAGGCCTTGGCCTTGCCGTGGCGCGCGACATCGCCCTTGCCTATGGCGGTGAGGTTGATTTGGCCGACAGCGCGCTTGGCGGGCTTTGTGTGGAGGTAGGGCTGCCGCTGCGCCGCACTTGAGTTGAACCAGGTTCCGCGTCCGGCACGGATAAGCCGGAATAGGCTCAAGCCCCGCGCGCTGCGCTGCGCAATTCCTCAGCAAAATCCGCACGTTTCTGGTGGATGGAGGCGATCACCCGCCCCATCGGCACGCCGAGCGATACCAGCGCCGCTTCCGATAATTGCAGGCTGGCTTCAATCGTCTCCGGCACGGTCTCATTCACGCCCTGCGCGTAAAGATGGCGCGCATGCGCGGCATCCCTTGCGCGGGAAATGATCGGTAGATCAGGCCGGAGTGAACGGATGGCGGCGATGATCTTGTCCATCTGTGGGGTGACGCTGATGGTAATGATGACACTCCGCGCCGCATCCAGCCCGCAAGCCTGCAAAAAGGCCGGGCGCGCGGCATCGCCGAAGAAGACATCCTCCCCGGCACGGCGCCCACGTGAAACCGTGGCAGGGTCACTATCCACCGCGATGTGGCTGAGCCCATGCTGGCGCAGTAGCGCCGCCACGGTTTTGCCGACACGGCCATAGCCGATGATAATGGCGTGGCCTTGCTGCGCGCCGGGCAGGGCTTCCAGCGCAGGGTCCTTGGGGCGTGCTTCTTCCAGCAGGGGCGCCAAGCGCCTGGCCAGCGCCGAAAGCAAGGGCAGCATGGCCATGGTCAGGCTGATCGCGGCCAGGATGAAGCCGGCCAGGCTTGGTTCAATCAGCGCCAAGCCGGTCGCGAGCCCAATGCCGACAAAGGCAAATTCGCCGCCGGGACCAAGCAGCAGCGCCGATTCCAAAGCCGCTGCTGGCGTCAGCGCAAAATAGCGCGCCAGCCCATAGACAATCCCGGCCTTGAGCAGCACCAAGCCGAAGGCCAGCCCCAGCAGTAGCACCGGTTCCTTCGCCACTTCGCGGAAATCAATGCTCATGCCCACGCTGAAGAAGAAAATGCCGAGCAACAAGCCCTTGAAGGGTTCAATGGTCGCTTGCACCGCGCGGCGATATTCGGTCTCGGCCAGCAAAAGTCCGGCGACGAAGGCGCCAATCGCCATGGAAAGCCCGGCCTTGGCGGCCATGATGCCGGTCGCGACAATCACAAACAGCACGGCGGCGATAAAGAGTTCCTCGGAACGCTGCCCACCCACCAGACGAAAGAGCGGGCGGAGCAGCACGCGCCCGACCAGCACAATCACCGCCAGCACCAGCAGCGCCTGCCCCAAGGCGCTGGCGATGCTGAGCAAAACAGAACCGCCGCCCTTGGCACCCAGAATGCCGATGAAGATCAGGATCGGCACCACCGCCACATCCTGCGCCAGCAGCACGGAAAAACTGGCGCGGCCACCGCTGGTCAGCAGCCTTTCCTGCTGGGCCAATAATTCCAGCACAATCGCGGTCGAAGAAAGTGCGAGGCAAGCGGCGAGTACCGCGGCAATCTGTGGCGTCAGGCCAAAGGCCAGCCCAATCAGGCTGAGCGCCACAAAGCTGATGGCCATTTGCAGCCCACCCAGGCCCAGCACCAGCCGGCGCATCGCCTTCAGACGTTCAAAGGAAAGCTCCAGCCCAATCAGGAACAACAGAAACACCACGCCCAGCTCGGCAATCGCGGTCACACTTTTCGCGTCTATCACCGTGAACCAGTAAAGCAGCGGATAGTCCTTGATAAAGGACCCAAGTGCGAGCGGCCCGAGCACCGCCCCGGCACCCAGATAGCCAAGCACCGGGCTGACACCAGCGCGGCGCAATAAGGGCACGATCACGCCCGCCGTGCCGAGCACGACCAGCGCATCGCTATAGGCCTGGAAATTGATCGCCTCAGCCACCCCGGCACCCTTGTTCTTTCGCTACCCCGCCCATCTAGAAGCGGGAGATGGTCATTTTGGGGCAGGAAAGGACCCGCAGCGGCAATTATACCAGCAACGCCTTGGTATAGCGTGCGGGTTCGAAACCGATCACGAGAAGATTGCCCCGGGTCAGCACAGGCCGCCTGATCATGCTGGGTTCGGCCAGCATCAGTTCTATCGCGCGGGCCTCATCCAAATCCTGCTTGCGTGCATCCGGAAGTTTGCGAAAGCTGGTACCATGGCGGTTCAGCAAGGTTTCCCAACCGGCACGGCGGACCCAGGCCTGAAGGGTCTCTGCTTCGATGCCGGAAACCTTATAGTCATGGAAATCATGGGCGATGCCATTCACGTCGAGCCAATTGCGGGCCTTTTTGATGGTATCGCAATTCCGGATGCCATGAATAATGACGCGCATTGCGTGAAGCCCTTTTTCTTACGGCCTATTCCGATTGGCCATTGGCACATCCCCGATCGCCAAATGAACGCACTTCTTGGTGCGCTTCACGCTGATCTTTCCCGCCCCCGGCATGCCCCCGCGCACCCCAAAAAAACAATGCGCGGCGGGCCGATCCGCGCTGCTGGCGGGAACCAACAGCAGCGATCGGACCAGAAGCTCATGGACGCTTCTAGCCAGCAGCGGCGCCACCGTTACGTGGTGCGCGGTTGCGCTGGGCCTTATTGGCGCTGCTGCGATGATGCCGATTGGCCTTCTGGCCCTGAGACGCGCTGCGGCTGCGCGTGGATTGGCTGCGCTGCGTGGTGCCATTGGTCGCTTCCGTGCCATCCGCGGCACGGCGCGGCGCCGCATCAGCCGGTACCGTGCTGGTTGCGACAATCAGACCACCAAGAGCGGCCAGAAACAAAACTTTCTTCATCATGGATCAACCTTTATGAGCGAATCGGCGCTCAGCCTAGCACGAAACATCCGGAAGCCGCCCAGGCAAATCGCCGCATTGCATCGCTGCCGGTCACACTCGATGATGAATTTTTCTTAATAATCCGAGAGCAGCGGGCTTATTCGCCAGTCGCGCGCGCCTTGGCTTCCTCGGCGCTGCCAATCCCGCCATTGGCCTTCGACCATTGCACCGGGTCTTCCAGGAATTTCCGCACTTCCTTGAGCGCGCCTTCGCTGAAATAGGGGCGCTCACGGCAGACCTCCAGCACATCCCACCAGGTGCAAAGATGATGCAGATTGAGGCCCATACCCTTCATGGTTTCAAAGGAACCGGGGAAGACGCCGTAATAGAAAACCACGAAGGTATGATCGCAAATCGCGCCAGCATCGCGCAAGGCATTGGCGAAACGGATTTTGGAGGCGCCATCGGTGGTCAAATCTTCCACCAGCAGCGTGCGCTGGCCGACCGGTACCTCGCCTTCAATCAGCGCATTGCGGCCAAAACCCTTCGGCTTCTTCCGCACATAGGCCATGGGCGCCAGCATGCGATCCGCGATCCAGGCGCCGAAGGGAATCCCCGCTGTTTCTCCACCCACCACGACATCAATCGATTCATAGCCGACATGTCGGCCAATCTTTTCCACGCCCAGATCGCAAATCCGGTTGCGTGCCCGCGGGAAGGAGATGATCTTGCGGCAATCAATATAGACGGGGCTCTTCCAGCCGCTGGTAAAGGTGTAGGGCTCTTCCGGGCGGAAATTCACCGCCTTGATTTCAAGCAGGATACGCGCGGTGGTGAGCGCTGCGTCGCGGTCCCAATCGGAGGCATGAAGGGCGGGCATGGATAGGGCTCCTCTCTTTCCGGGCTTTGGTAATGCGCTGGGGCGGCGGCGTCCATGACCCTGCCCGAGTCGCCCCGGATTTGGGTGCTGGCGGACCCGCGCGCCGGCACGGCGGCGCAGGCCTTGGGCATTGCCGAGCGGCTGCATGAGCCCTTTCGCCGGGTGGATTTGGCCTGGGGGGCGCTGGCGCGGCTGCCTTTGCCCTTCCCTTCACTGGCCGGGCTGACGCCGGAAGCCCGCGCTGCCTTGGCGCCCCCCTGGCCTGATCTGGTAATTTCAGCGGGGCGGCGCAGCGTGCCGGTCGCACTTTGGCTCAAGCAAAAAGGCGCGCGGCTGGTGCATTGCATGCGGCCAGGCTTTGGCGCGGCGCGTTTCGATCTGTTGGTGATTGGCCAGCATGATGCGCCCAGGCCCGCGCCCAATATCCTGCCCATTCTGGGCGCGGCGCATCGGATTTCGCCCGAAAGGCTCACCGCCGCGCGGGGGGAATTTGCGGCTCTCGCGGCGCTGGCCTCACCGCGCGTGGCGCTGCTGATGGGCGGGCCGCCGCGCGCCGAGGGGATGGACCCAAAGGTGGCTGGCGCCATCACCGCCAAGGTCGCGGGGTTTGCGGGCAGCGTGCTGGCCTCTGCCTCGCGCCGCACCGGCAGCCCAGCGGAGGATGCCATGGCGGCGGCGCTGGCTGGGCATACGCATCAGCTTTTCCGCTGGGGCGATGCGCCGCCGAACCCCTATGCCGGCTTCCTCGCCTGGGCGGATCAGGTGGTGGTGACGGGGGATTCGGTTTCCATGCTGTCAGAAGCCCTCGCGACCGCAGGCCCGGTTTTCATCGCCGATCCCGGCGGGCTTGGGCCACGCCATCACCGGCTGGCGCAAAGCCTGATCGCCGCCGGCCAGGCGCGGGATTTGGCCACCGCCCCCGCGCCATTTGCGCGGGGGCCGCTGGATGAAAGCGGGCGCGTTGCCGCCGAGATCAGGCGGCGCGGCTTGCTGGGCTGACGCCGGCGTAATCCTGTCTATGCTGCCCAAAGTTGAGAGGTGCCGCCATGACCCGCAGCCTGAGCCTTGCCTTTTCACCCCG
>JADCFR010000357.1 GCA_020249415.1 Roseomonas sp.
GCCCGAAGGCCCACCGCCCACGATCAGCACATCAAATTCCATCGCTTCGCGTTCTTCGGACATCACGCCACGCCTTTCCCCTTCACGAATTCACCCATGTAGCGAAGCCGCGGGTTGCACGGAACCCCGCTCAGGGCCGATATGTAGTGGATGGAGCAAGACAAATCCGCCCTGGCCGCCGCCCTGGCGCTGCAATGCGATTGGGGCGCGGATGAGGCGTTGATGGAAAGCCCCGCGGATCGCCTGGCGCTGCGGGAAGCCCCCCCGCGCGCGCCGGAAGCCGCCCGCCCCGCGCCGGAACCGGTCCCGCGCCCGGTTCGCGCCGCCCCGGTCGCCCTGGCCCCCGCGCCGCCGGCCATCACGCGGGCCGAAGCCCTAGCCGCAGCCGCCCCCGATCTGGCGGCGCTGAAGGCTGCCATTGCGGCCTTTGATGGCTCGCCGCTCAAGGAAACCGCGACCAATCTGGTCTTTGGTGAGGGTATTACCGATGCCGGCCTGATGCTGATTGGTGAGGCGCCGGGCGCGGATGAAGACCGCGCCGGCCGGCCCTTTGTCGGCGCTTCGGGCCAATTGCTGGATCGGATGTTTGCCTCTGTTGGCCTCTCGCGGGAGAGTAATTTCTACATCACCAATATCCTGCCCTGGAGGCCACCGGGGAATCGTACCCCAACAGATGCGGAGGTGGCGCTTTTCCTGCCCTTCCTGCGCCGTCAGCTGGCGCTGATCCGCCCGAAGCGGCTGGTGCTGGTGGGCGGTGTCGCGGCCAAGGGGCTGATCGGCGGGAAGGAAGGCATCACTCGGCTGCGTGGCCGCTGGCATGAGGTGGAGATCGCGGGCCTTGGCCGCATCCCCGCGCTGCCGACGCTCCATCCCGCCTATCTTCTCCGCAGCCCGGCTTCCAAGCGCGAAGCCTGGGCGGATTTGCTGCTGCTGCGGCGCACGCTGGATCAGGTATCGGCGTAGTTTTCCATGGCGGAATTCCTCGCCAATTGCCTGCATGGGCTGGAAGCGCTTGGCCCGGGCGGGCTTTGGGCGGTGATGGGCGCGCTATTTCTGGCTGGGCTGGCAGGCGGGGCGACGCATTGCGCTGCCATGTGCGGGCCCTTTGTGCTCGCCCAAGCCGCCGCCATGGCGGATCGCACAGCCATTGGCGGCAGGTTGCAGCGGCTCTCGGGTGCGGCTTTGGCGCCCTATCATCTGGGCCGCGCGCTTGGCTATGGGGTGCTCGGCGCGCTGGCCGGCGGGGTGGTGGGCGCGGTCAGCCTGGGCACCGGGTGGCGGGTGGTGTTGGCAGGGATGTTGGCGCTGGCGGCGCTGCTGATGTTCGCGCAAGCCTCGGCCCGGATTGCGGCCTTGCTGCCGCGCCTGGCTGCGCCGCGCCTGCCGAGCCCGTTGGAAGCACGCCTTGGCCCGCTGCTGGCCGCGCCCAGCGGCTTACGCGGTGTGGCGCTTGGCTTACTATTGTCAGCGCTGCCTTGCGGCCTGCTTTACGGCGCCCTGGCCGGGGCGGCAGCGACGGGCAGCGTTTTGGGTGGCGCGCTGGCGATGGTGAGCTTCGTGGCTGGAACGATTCCCGCGCTGATCGCTGTGGCCTTGCTCGGGCGGTTTTTCGGTAAGAGTCACGGGCGGGCCATGCGCGGCGTGGCGGCGGGGTTGTTTCTGCTGAATGGCGTGGTGCTGGCGCTGATGGCCGCGCGGATGCTGTTCTGAAGCATCGTCGCTTCGCATCGGCCCAGCCGCCGCGTGATCCTTACTTGGGCTGCGAAGGCTCTAACGCCATCAGCACCCGCTCCGGCGTCGCTGGCAGATCAAGCGCGGTGATGCCCGTTGCGTCACAGAGCGCATTCCACACGGCAGTCGCCAGCATCAGCGGCGGTTCACCCACACCTTTTGATCGAAAAATCGTCTCTGCCCGCGCTGGCGCATTGGCGAGCAAGCGCAGCCGGAAATCCGGTGGCGCGTCACGGCTGCCGGGTATCTTGTAGGTGGAAGGGCCGAGTGTGCGTTGCCGCCCTTCCTTGTCCCAATAAAGGCTTTCCGTCGTCAGCCAGCCAAGCCCCTGCACAAAGCCGCCTTCAATCTGGCCACGATCGATCGCGGGATTGAGCGACCGCCCGCAATCCTGCACCAGATCAGCGCGCAGCACGCGATGTTCACCGGTGAGCGTATCCACCACCACTTCAACCACCGCCGCGCCATAGGAGAAGTAGAAGAACGGCTCACCCCGCATGGATTTCGCATCCCAATGGATGTCGGGGGTGCGATAGAAGCCGGTGGCGGAAAGCGAAATGCGTTGTATCCAGCAGCGATGCGCCAGATCGCCGAATTCCATGGCGCGATTGTCACCGGGCTTGCCCACAAAAACGCGGCCTTCGGCAAAGCCAATCACTTCCACCGGCACTTCCCAAAGCCGCGCGGCCTCAGTGGCCATGCGGTCGCGGATTGCACTTGCCGCCAGATGCGCCGCCCAGCCATTCAAATCGGAACCGGTGGATGCGGCGGTGGGCGCGGTATTGGGCACCTCGGCCGTGCTGGTCGGTGTGATGCGAATGCGGGAGATTGGTACGCCAAAGGCATCGGCGACCACTTGCGCGATTTTGATATTGAGCCCCTGGCCCATCTCCGTCCCGCCGTGATTGAGCCGGATGGAGCCATCCGCATAAACATGCACCAAGGCGCCGGCCTGGTTGAGGTGCATGAGGCCGAAGGAAATCCCAAAGGCGAGGACAAAACTGCCAAGCCCGCGACGCAGAAATGGGTGCTGCGCATTGAAGGCCGCGATTTCCGCGCGTCGCGCCGCCCAGCCGGCATCTTCCATGGCTTCAGCATAAACGCGGCGGATCAAATCGCCTTCCACGGCCTGACCATAGGGCGTTTTGCTGCCGTTATCTCCGCCCGCGAAATTGCGCGCGCGCACCGCTTCCATATCCTGCCCCGTCGCGGCGGCGACATGGCGCAGTACATCTTCCATCAGCACCACGCCTTGCGGGCCACCAAAACCGCGAAAGGCGGTGTGGCTCACCATATTGGTGCGCAGCGACAGCGCGCGCAGCTTCACCGCCGGCACTTCATAGCAATTCAGCGCATGGGTCAGGGCGCGAAATACCACGCCGCCGGTCAGATCAAGACTATGCCCGCCATCGGCAGCGAGCATCGCCTCCAGCCCCGTAATCCGCCCGGTTGCCTCAAAACCCGCGCGCCAGCGATACAGAAACGGATGGCGCTTGCCGGTTGCCGCCATATCCGCCTTGCGCGACAGCCGCAGTTTCACCGGTCGCCCGGTGATGCGCGCGGCGAGTGCCGCAGCCGCCGCGACCCAGGATGCATTGCTTTCCTTGCCACCAAAACCACCACCCATGCGCCGGCAGCGCACGGTGATGCGGTTGAAATCACAACCCAGCACGCGCGCTGCGATATGCTGCACCTCGGTCGGGTGTTGGGTGGAGGAGGTGATGGCGATATCGCCATCCTCACCTGGCAGGGCGATGGCGATTTGGCCTTCGAGGTAAAAGTGTTCCTGCCCGCCGGCGCGAAATTCGCCCGATGCCTGCATGGGCGCGGCGGCAATCGCGCCCGCGGCGTCGCCCACTGCGATTTCCTGCGGCGGCAGCAGATAGGCTTCCGCTGCCAAAGCATCCTCAATGGAAAGGATGGCCGGCAGCGCCTCGATTTCCGGCTGCAGCGCCGAAAGTGCTGCCAGCGCCGCATCGCGGGTTGCGCCCACCACCAGCGCAATCGGCTGGCCGTGATGGCGCAATTCGCCCTCGGCAAAAAGCGGTTCCACTTCGCGGCCTGAGGGCGAGATATCATTCGCCCCC
>JADCFR010000358.1 GCA_020249415.1 Roseomonas sp.
GCCGCCAAGGCGCGGCCTGGCGCGATCAGCATGGGCACGCAGGGCAATGCCACGGCGGGGCATCTGGGCCTGGTGCAATTCACGCGGGCTGCGGGGATTGAGGTGATCCACGCCCCCTATCGCGGTGGCGCGGATGCAGCGCGCGATTTGGCGGGCGGCAATCTGGATGGCGTTTTCATCACCGCCCTTTCCGCCGGCCCGGTGGTGGATAGTGGCCGCGCGCGCTTCCTGGCGGTTGCCAGCGCCGCAAGGCTCGCCGCGCGGCCGGAGGTACCAACCATCGCCGAAAGTGGCTTCCCGGGCTTCGATATCAGCGAATGGGTCGGGCTTTTCGCCCCCGCCGGCACCCCCGCCCCCATGATCGCCCGCCTGCATGAGGCCCTTGCCGCCAGCCTGGCCGAGCCTGAGGTACGCGCGCGGCTCGCCCAACTAGGCGCCGTGCCCGTCGGCAGCGCGCCCGCTGATTTCACCCGCTTCGTCACCGAAGGCCGCGCCGCCATGACCGTGCTGGTCCGCGAAGCCAATATCCGTGTGGAATAAACGGGCGTCCCTCGCGCTGCTGGCGCTGCTTGGCGCCGCCCCAGCCCGCGCCATGGACCCCGATATCATGAGCGTGATCGGCCAGCCCGTGCTTGCCCTCGCGCAGCGCCCGGAAGTGGGCGCGGTATTGCGCCCTGCGAGTGGCGGACATCGTAGCGTGATCGCCGAGGCGTTGCGCGAACCCGGCCCGCCGGTTGGCTTGCTGGATGGCCAATATCTGCATGGTCATGGCTGCAACCTGGAAGGGTGTCGCGTGCGCGGGATTTTCCTCGCCTGGGATTTGAAGGGGGAGAGGATGTTCATGCTGGTGACGGAAGAAGGCCGCGTGAGGGCCTCCATCCCGCCTGACCCGCGCGCCTGGCCGCGGGAACTCAGCGCCCCGCTTGCGGGCTTTTCCCCGGCGCTGTCGGAAGCCATCGGCAAAAGATGAAACAAAAAAGGCGGCCCCTGCTTGGGACCGCCCTTTTTCGTGGGGAGCAAGCCGGTCAGCTTGCCGCTTCTTCTTCAGCCACTTCCGGCTTCGGCCCGCTATCCAGGCCCTTCGCGGCCGGGTTGCGATCCACCAATTCAATCACTGCCATATCGGCAGCATCACCATAGCGCATGCCGGCCTTCAGCACGCGGCAATAGCCGCCGGGCCGCGCCTTGTAACGCTCAGCGATTTCGCCAAACAGCTTCGCCACCACCGCTTCATCGCGGATTTGCGACAGTGCCTGGCGGCGCGCATGCAGGCCACCGCGCTTGCCGAGCGTGATCATCCGCTCAACATAGGGGCGCAATTCCTTGGCCTTGGGCAGCGTGGTCGTGATCTGCTCATGCTTGAGCAGAGAGGTCGCCATATTGCGGAACATCGCCGCACGATGGCTTGACGTGACATTGAGCTTCCGCCCAGACAATCCGTGACGCATCTTTCTTACCCTTCAGAACGAACCGATCAGAACGGCTCATCTGCCCTTTTCGCCAAATCCTCGATGTTTTCAGGCGGCCATTCCGGCACGGTCATGCCAAGGCCAAGCCCCATCGCCGTGAGGACTTCCTTGATTTCGTTGAGCGACTTGCGGCCGAAATTCGGCGTGCGCAGCATTTCCTGTTCGGTCTTCTGCACCAGATCGCCGATATAGACGATATTGTCGTTCTTCAGGCAATTCGCGCTGCGGACCGACAATTCAAGCTCATCCACCTTACGCAGCAGATTGCGGTTGAACGGCAGATCATCCTGCATTTCCGCACCAAGTTCAGGGCGCGGTTCGTCAAAGTTGATCAGGATTTGCAGCTGTTCCTGAATGATGCGCGCGGCAACGCCCACGGCATCTTCCGGCGCCAGCGTGCCATCGGTTTCCACCGACAGGATCAGCTTGTCATAATCCGTGCGCTGGCCAACACGGGTCGGTTCCACGCGATAGGCCACGCGGCGAACCGGCGAATAGATCGCATCCACCGGAATAAGACCAATCGGCGCATCTTCCGGACGGTTTTCCGACGCCGGCACATAGCCCTTGCCGGAATCGATAATCAATTCCATCGAAAGCTTCGCGCCATCATCCAGCGTGCAGATCACCAGATCAGGATTGGCAATTTCGATATCGCCGGTGGTCTGGATCTGCCCCGCGGTGACTTCACCCGGGCCAGTGGCCATCAGCGCCAAGCGCTTTTCACCTTCACCCTGATAGCGAAGCGCAAGCTGCTTCACATTCAGAACGATATCGGTGACGTCTTCGCGCACACCGGGAATGCTGCTGAATTCATGCAGCACGCCATCAATGCGGATTGCCTTCACCGCCGCACCCAGCAGCGAGGAAAGCAGCACGCGGCGCAGCGCATTGCCAAGCGTCATCCCAAAGCCGCGCTCCAGCGGCTCCAGCACCAAGGTGGCGCTGCGCAGCGGGTTGATCGTCGGCTCGATATGCTTCTGCGTTTCGATCAGGGAACGCCAGTTGCGGTCAAGCACGTTCATGTCTCTCCTATCGGGCTGCGGCGGTCAGGCGGGGCGCGCGTATCAGACGCGGCGGCGCTTGCGCGGGCGGCAACCGTTATGGGGAATGGGGGTCACATCGCGAATGGCGGTCACCTGGAAGCCAACGGCCTGCAGGGCACGCAGCGCGGATTCACGGCCCGAACCAGGGCCGCTCACCATAATATCCAGCACTTCCATCCCATGTTCACGCGCCTTGCGGCCGGCATCTTCAGCGGCAACCTGCGCTGCATAAGGGGTGGATTTACGGCTGCCCTTGAAGCCCTGCGACCCGGCGGAAGACCAGGCAATCGCATTGCCCTGCGCATCCGTGATAGTCACGATGGTGTTGTTGAAGGTGGACAGCACATGCGCCACGCCAGAAGAAATGTTCTTCCGTTCCTTGCGCTTCACCGGGCCACGAGCGGCACCGCCGCGGGGTTCACGAGCCATCTTACTTCGTTACCTTCTTCTTGCCGGCGATCGCGACCGCCTTGCCCTTACGGGTACGCGCATTGGTATGGGTGCGCTGGCCGCGCACCGGCAGGCCCTTGCGATGGCGCAGCCCGCGATAGCAAGCAAGATCCATCAGGCGCTTGATGTTCATCGCCTGCTCACGACGCAAATCGCCTTCCACGCGGTATTCGCGGTCAATCAATTCGCGGATGCGCATAACCTCATCATCGGTCAGCTGATTCACGCGGCGTTCGGCCGGGATGCTCAACTGCTCGCAGATGACCTTCGCGTTCTGCGGGCCAATGCCATAGATATAGCGAAGCGAGACCAGGACTCGCTTATTGGTCGGAATATTCACGCCGGCGATGCGCGCCACAGTGCCTCTCCTGGGGCCGAGCCCCGCGATACCGCCGCGGTAGCCCATGGGGCCCTGCCGGCGGAGTGTTCCGAATGATTTTGCAACGACAAAGAGCGGCCGGAGTGACCCCCCGCCGCGGGAGCAGCGGGATTAGCCCCGGAGCAATTTCCCGTCAAGCCTTTCCTGACAAAATTTCACCGATCTGGCGCGCGACTTCCGCCATGGAAGCCATGCCATCAACGGCCTTCAACTTCCCTTGCCCCGCATAATAGGGAAGCAGGGGGGCAGTCTGGCGATGATAGGCTTCAAGCCGTGCTGCCACGGTTTCCGCCTTGTCGTCCGCCCGACGGGAAAATTCAGTCCCACCGCAGCTATCACACACGCCCGCCTTGGCCGGCTGTTTGAAGCTATCATGATAGCCCGCGCCGCATTTGGCACAGCTATAGCGGCCGGAAATGCGCCCCACCAGGGCTGCATCATCCACCTTCAATTCGATCACATGATCAAGCTTGAGGCCGCTTTCCGTCAGCATGGCATCAAGCGAAGCCGCCTGCGGGGCGGTGCGCGGAAAGCCATCCAGAATGAAGCCCTTGGCGCAATCAGGGCGCGCCACACGTGCCTTGAGCATGGCCGTGATCACCTCATCCGGGACAAGCTCACCACGTTCCATGATGCCCTTGGCCTTGAGGCCGATCTCGCTGCCCGATTTCACCTCGGCGCGCAGCATGTCACCGGTGGAAATCTGCGCTATGCCGAATTTCTCTTCCAGCATCTTGGCCTGAGTGCCCTTGCCCGCACCAGGCGGGCCAAGAAGGATAAGGTTCATCCGTTTCCCCCGTTCAACGCCCGCGCGGCTGCCCACGGCCGCCAAGACGCGCTTTCTTGATCAAGCCTTCATATTGATGGGCAAAGAGATGCGATTGCACCTGCGCTACCGTATCCATGGTCACCGAGACAATGATCAGCAGGGATGTGCCGCCAAAGTAGAATGGCACGCCATATTGGCTGATCAGGATTTCAGGGATGATGCACACCAGGCAGAGATAGGCCGCGCCCAGAACGGTAAGCCGCGTCAGCACACGATCAAGATATTCGGCGGTATTCTGCCCCGGCCTGATCCCCGGAATGAAGCCGCCATATTTCTTCAGATTATCCGCCGTTTCGGTCGGGTTGAAGACAATGGCGGTGTAGAAGAAGGCGAAGAAGATGATCATCGCCATATAAA
>JADCFR010000359.1 GCA_020249415.1 Roseomonas sp.
GACGCAATGGGGCGAAATGGCCGTCAGCCGCATGGCGGGCAAACCCGCCGGGCGTCAGCCCATCGCGACCCGCATCCTCAGCCAGGAACGCCTGCCCGATATTCTGACGCGGCTGCATGAGGCGGTGGCGCGCGGCGCGCGGGCCTATTGGGTGGTGCGCGCCATTACCGGCAGCGAAAAGGATGACAGCGTCGCCGCCGAGGACCGTTTTGCCGAGCTTTCCGCCCATTTCCCTGGCCGTGTTGGCCTTGCCCATGGCTTGCAGGATGTTGCGGTGCGCGAAGCTGCCCTTGGCGATTTCGCCGCAGGGCGGACCAATATCCTGGTCGCTACCACCGTCATTGAAGTCGGCGTGGATGTGCCGGAAGCGACCATCATGCTGATTGAACAGGCGGAACGCTTTGGCCTGGCCGCGCTGCATCAGCTTCGCGGCCGCGTCGGGCGCGGCAAGGAGGCGTCTTCCTGCCTTTTGGTGCATTCGCCGGGCTTGAGTGACGGCGAAAGGCGGCGCTTGCTCGTGCTGCGCGATACGGAGGATGGTTTTGTGATTGCGGAGGAGGATTTGAAATCTCGCGGTGGCGGCGATGCCTTGGGCGCGCGGCAGGCCGGGCTGCCAGGGGCACGGCTGTTTGACGCGCGGGAAGACCCGGATCAATTCGCCCGTTATGTGCAGATTGCCCATCGCGATGCAGAAGCCCTGCTGACGCGTGATGCGGCGCTTGCTTCCCCGCGCGGGCAGGCGGCGCGGCTTTTGCTCAGGCTCTTCGGCCATGATCTTTCCATGGCGCCGCTCGATGCCGGATAGGATGGGCTTTCGGGGGCTTGCAAGGCAGCGCGGGAAGGGTCAAATCGCCGCGCGCAAGTTTTACCAAACACGCGTTGAGGCAGGAATAAAGGGAGATAGGCTTTGGCCGCGCTGATCGAAATCGAGCGCCTGACCAAGCGCTTTGGCGCCTTCACCGCTGTTGATGATGTATCCTTCACGGTGGATCGCGGGGAAGTTGTGGGCTTCCTTGGCCCCAATGGTGCCGGCAAATCCACCACCATGAAAATGCTGGCGGGCTTCGTGACCCCAAGCGCAGGCACGGCGCGCATTTGCAGCCAGGATGTGATTGAAGCGCCCGTCGCGGCGAAGCGCGCCCTTGGCTATCTGCCCGAAGGCGCGCCGACCTATCCTGAAATGACCGTAACGGGGTTTCTGCACTTCATCGCGCGCATTCGCGGCTTTGGCGGCGCCGAGGCCACCGAACGCATGGCCCGCGCCATGGCCATGACGCAGTTGGAAGGTGTGCGCCTGCAACCGATTGAAACACTCTCCAAGGGTTTCAAGCGGCGCGTTGGCTTGGCACAGGCGCTGCTGCATGACCCGCCCGTTCTGGTGCTTGATGAACCGACCGATGGGCTTGACCCGAACCAGAAGCATGAGGTGCGGGCATTGATCCGCCGCATGGCGCCCGAAAAGGCCATCGTGATTTCAACCCATATCCTGGAAGAGGTGGATGCGGTCTGCACCCGCGCCATCATCATTGCCCGCGGCAAGGTGCTGGCGGATGCCACGCCGAAACAGCTTGAGGCGCCGGGCAAGACGCTGGAACAGGTCTTCCGCGATTTGACCCTGAAGCAGGAGGCCGCCTGATGCGCGCTGCCCTGCTGGTCGCCCGCCGCGAATTGGCCGGCTATTTCGCGACGCCCGTCGCTTACGTCTTCATCGTGATTTTCCTGATGATGGCAGGCGCCATGACCTTCAGCCTGGGCGGTTTTTTCAATCGCGGTCAGGCTGATCTTGGCCCCTTCTTTGGCTTTGTGCCCTGGCTGTTTCTGTTTCTAGTCCCAGCGTTGACGATGCGGCTTTGGGCAGAAGAACGCCGGCTGGGTACGATTGAATTGCTGCTGACGCTGCCCATGGCGCAATGGCAGGCGGTGCTTGGCAAATTCCTCGCGGCCTGGGCGTTTTGCGCCATTGCGCTGGCGCTGACCTTCCCGCTGGTGCTGACCGTGAATTATTTGGGCCGGCCCGATAATGGCGTGATCGCAGCCGGCTATGGTGCGTGTTTGCTGATGGCGGGCGCTTACCTTGCCATCGGTTCCGCCATGTCGGCCATGACCAAGAATCAGGTGATTGCCTTTGTGCTGGCCGTTGCCGTGTGTTTCCTGTTTGCGGTCGCCGGCAGCGCCCTGGTGACGGATTTTCTGAGCCAGCGCATGCCCGTGCTGGCTGAGGTCGCGCGCGCGCTTTCGCTCACGGAACGCTTCAATGGCCTCACGCGCGGGGTGATTGCGCTGCGTGATGCAGTGTTTTTCGCCTCCTTCATCGGGTTTTGGCTTTTCGTGAATGCGGTGGTGCTTGACCACCGGAAGGCTGACTAGATCATGGCTGAAAAAATCAAGGCAAAGCCGGGCACGCGGCGCATCTGGTCCTCCGCACTTGGGATTGTGGCGGCGCTGGCGCTTGCCATTGGTGTCAATCTGTTGGTGGAGCGTTTCGCGCCGCGCGCGCGGCTCGATCTCACGGCACAAAAACTCTACACGCTGTCGGATGGCACGCGCAGCGTGCTCTCTGGCCTGCAAGACCCGGTGACGCTCAGGCTATTCTATTCGCGCAAGCTCGGCACCGCCATTCCCGCCTATGGCGCCTATGCGGAACGCGTACGCGCGATGCTGGATGAATATGTCGCGGTTGCCGGCGGCAAGCTTCGGCTTGAAGTGCTGGACCCGGAGCCCTTCAGCGAAACCGAAGACCGCGCGCTGGCTTTTGGCCTGCAAGGCGTGCCGGTGGATCAATCTGGTGAGCAGGTTTATTTCGGTCTGGTCGGGACCAATCTTCTCGACGACGAACGCAATATTCCCTTCTTCCAGCCGGACCGCGAACGCTTTCTGGAATTTGATCTGACGCGTCTGGTCTATGAATTATCCAACCCGCGCCGCCCGGTGATTGGTGTCATGTCGCCCCTGCCGCTGAATGGCGACCCGCGCGCGATGATGATGCGCCAGGCTGCCATGGGTCAGCCCTTCGCGGTGATGAATAGCCTCAGGCAATTCTTTACGCTGCGTGATGTGCCCTTGGACGCGCAGGTAATTGAAAACGACATCCAGGTGATGATCCTGGCGCATCCGCAGCGCCTTTCCGATGCGACGCAATATGCCGTGGATCAATTTGTGCTGCGTGGCGGCAAGTTGATTTTGCTGATTGACCCGCATTCCGAAGGCCAGGCATCACGCCCCGGCCCGGGCGGGCGGCCGCCGGCCAATACCGCATCCAGCCTGGACCGCCTGACCAATGCCTGGGGCATTGAAGCGCCATCAGACAAGGTTGTGCTTGATCTGCGCGGCGCCTGGCGCGTGCGCGCCAATCCGCAGGATCGTGTGCAGGCGGTGGATTACGTGGCCTGGTTCAATGCGCAGGGCGATTCGATTGCGCAGGGGGAAGTCGCGACAGCGCAGCTCAATCAGGTGACCTTTGCGTCAGCAGGTTTCTTGCGGCGGAAGGATGGCGCGCGGGTGGAATTCACGCCGCTTATCACCTCAAGCCCGCGCAGCATGGAAGCGGATGCAGCTAAGGTGCGCGACAATCCGAACCCGACGCAGTTGCTGGCGGATTTCCGCCCCGATGGGCAGACGCGCGTGCTGGCGGCGCGGCTGCGCGGGGAAATCAGCACGGCCTTCCCGGATGGCCCGCCGGCCCTGCCGCAAGGGGCGGAACGGCCGGCGGATTTCCCGGCGCATCGTGCGCGGAGTGAAGGCGCGGCCAATATCATCGTGATCCATGATGCGGATGTGCTGGAAGATCGCT
This sequence comes from Roseomonas sp., assembly GCA_020249415.1. Taxonomy (GTDB): domain Bacteria; phylum Pseudomonadota; class Alphaproteobacteria; order Acetobacterales; family Acetobacteraceae; genus Neoroseomonas. The sequence continues at coordinate 3,791 of JADCFR010000359.1, forward strand.
TCTGGGTGCGTGTGCAGGATTTCTTTGGCCAACAGGTGGCGACACCTTTCAGTGACAATGGCGCGCTGATCGCGAATTTGGTGGATACCATGGCCGGTGGTGATGCGCTGATTTCGCTGCGCTCAAGGGGTGAGTCTCTGCGTCCCTTTGAAGTGGTGGATGATATTCGCCGCGATGCGGAAGCGCGGTTCCGTCAGACGGAGCGGGAACTCACGCAGCGCCTGGAAGCGACCGAACGCCGCTTGCGTGAATTGCGCCAAGGCCCGCAGGGCGGAGATCGCGGCCAGACCAATGCCGTGATCAGCGCCGAACAGCGCGCGGAAATTGATGCGGCGCGTGAGGAGATTCTCCGCACCCGTCAGCAATTGCGCGCGGTGCAGTTGGAATTGCGGCGCGATATTGAAGGGCTGGAAACACGGCTGCGTATCCTGAATATCGCTGCGGTGCCGGTGCTGCTGACGGTGCTTGCGCTGCTATTGGGTGTTGCGCGCGCACGCCGGCGCGCGGCGGCGCGGCACTGAAGCGGGGGGGCAGGGCTATGCAAAGACGTTCCCTGACTTTGCTTGGTAGTGCTGCGGTGATTGCCATGGCCGGTGCCTTGCTGATCAAGCCGCCGGCGCCGCCTGCACCACCAGCCGGCACGGGCGGGCTTGCCTTTCCGGGCCTTGCGCAGCGCCTTGGTGCTGCCGCGCGCATTGAGGTGCGCCGGCATGATGGCGCTTTGGAGATCATCCGGCGCGGCGATGTCTGGGTGCTGCCGACCAAGGGCGATTATCCCATCCGGCAGGAAAAGCTGCGCGAATTGCTGACGGGGCTTACGGAATTGCGGCTGATGGAACCGCGCACCGGCAATCCTGAGATGTTTGATCGCCTCGGCCTGGAAGACCCGATGCGCGCGGGTGCTACGTCCACGCTGTTGCGCGTTCTGGACGCGCAAGGCGCGGCGCTGGTGGAATTGGTCATCGGGCGGCGGCGGGTGCGCACGCAAGGCAATGTGCCGGAAAGTGCCTATGTGCGCCGGCCCAATGAAAACCAGGCATGGCTCGCGGAAGGGCGCATTCCGGTGGATGCCGATCCCCAGCTTTGGCTGGATCGTGATATCGCCAATCTGCCGCGCGAACGTGTGCAGCGCGTGGTTGTTGCGCGCGCGGGCGAAGATGCACTTGTGCTGACCCATAGCGGCCAGCCCGATGGCAAGCTTGCCATCACAACGCCTGCCGATGCGCCGCCCGCTGACGATATCAGCCTTGATGAGGTTTCGCGCAGCTTCGAATTCCTGACCTTCCTGGATGTACGGCGCGAAGCCGATGCGCCAGGCGAAGCGCTGGGTGAGACGCGCTTTGAATTGACCGATCGGCTGGCCATCATCGCCCGCCCGCGCAAGCAGGGTGAAGAAATCTGGGTAACGCTGACCGCTGAGGGCGATGATGAAGCCGCACGCTTGAATGCGCGCTGGCGCGGCTGGGTCTATCAGATCGGGCAATGGAAAGAAAAAGCCATGATCCCCCGGCTTGATGATTTGCGTCGACAGGAAGAAGCGCCCGCGCCAGCTACTGAACCACCGATTGTGCCACGGTGAGCACCGCACCGCGCGAATATCCTGACCGCCCCTGGGTCGGCATTGGCTGCATCGTATTTCGCGAAGAAGCCGTGCTGCTGGTGCGTCGCGGCAAGCCGCCGCGCATCGGTCAATGGTCCTTGCCTGGTGGCGCGCAGCATGTCGGTGAAAGGGCGGAAGAAGCCGCGCGGCGCGAATTGCGCGAAGAAGCGAGCATTGAGGTGGGCCAGATGGCGCTGGCCTATGTGTTCGATGCCATCAATCAGGATGAGGCTGGCCGCGCGCTGTATCACTACACCATCATTGATTTCGCCGCCCATTGGCTGGAAGGCGAAGCCCGCGCCGGCGATGATGTGAGCGAGGTCGCCTGGGCGCTACCGCATGAGCTTGCTGAATATGACCTGACCCAAGCCGCGCATGAGGCGATTGCGGCGGCGCGGCTGGCGTTGGGGCTCAGCTAGCCATCTACCGCCGCCGCCAGCTTTCCTGCTTGCGATAAAGCGTGGATGGGCTGATGCCCAGAAATGCCGCGGCCTTGGCGATATTGCCGCCGCAGAGCCGCACCGCTTCTTCAATCGCTTCACGCTCTGTCTCGGCGAGCGGCCGGATGCGCTTGGTGGACTCCACCGCGCGGGGTTCCACCGGTGCGGGCGGTGGTGGCGCGGGCTTCACGACCTCCGGTTCCGGCGGCGGTGGTGGCGCAGGTGCGGGCATGGGCTTGGCGCCGCCTTCGCGCACCGTGGCGGGCAGCATAGTAGCGCTCACCACTTCGCCATCATGCAGCACCACGGCGGTACGAATGGCGTTTTCCAATTCGCGCACATTGCCAGGCCAGCTATGGCGCATCAGCATCGCGCGCGCCTCGGCATCAAAACGCTGGAAGCGCTTGCCTTCCTCGGCAGCGCTTTTCGCCAGAAATGCCTCGGCCAAGGCCAGCACATCATCGCCCCGATCCCGCAGCGGCGGCAAGGGCACCGGGATCA
>JADCFR010000036.1 GCA_020249415.1 Roseomonas sp.
CCCGATTCAGGTTCCGCCATGGCGCCCACTTCTGGCCCGGCCAGCATCACCCCCCACGCGCGCAGGCTCGCGATATTCGCCTGCGTCGCCGCATTTTCCCACATGGCGGGGTTCATCGCCGGCGCCACCATGATCGGCGCTCGGGTGGCCAGCAACACGCAAGTCGCCAAATCATCTGCCAAGCCATGCGTCATCTTCGCCAACAAATCCGCCGAGGCCGGCGCCACCAGCACAAGGTCCGGCAGCCGCGCCAGGCGGATATGGCCGATCTCCGCTTCCGCCGCCCAAAGATCATCATGCACCGCCTGGCCGGTAATGGCGGCGAGTGCTTCCTTGGTCACAAAGCGCGCCCCGCCCGCGGTCAGGATGGCGGTGACAGAAGCCCCCGCCTTGCGGGCAAGCCGCGTGAATTCCAGCACCTTATAGGCAGCGACCGAGCCCGAGACGATCAGCAGGATTTTGCGACCAGCAATCATGGCGGCAAGCCTAACCCAGAAGCCGCCTGAATGAAATCAGCCACCCCCTGGCGCGCCGCCCTGGTTCGGGCATCATGGCCCAAGGCCGCCCGATCAGCGCGGCAAGGGGGAAACTCAATGGCAGGCGGGAAGCTCCGCGCCACCGGTGTTCTTGCGCCCTTCGGGCAGCGCGGCTTTCGCTTTCAATGGCCGGCTGATCTTGCCACCTCCTGGGCCTTTGAGATGGAGACCATCATCCTCGGCTGGTATGTGCTGACTGAGACGGGATCAGTCACCTGGCTTGCCATCTTCGGGTCCCTGCTGCTGATCGGCACGCTGCTCTCGCCCATGTTTGGCGTGATGGGGGATCGGGTCGGGCATCGGCGCGTGCTATCGGCGATGCGGGCCTGGTATGCGGTGCTGGCGGCGGTGCTGACCCTTTGCGCCATGGCGGGGCTGCTTTCGCCTTGGCTGGTTTGTGGCGTCGCCTTCCTGAGCGGCCTTGTGCGGCCTTCCGATATGGGCATGCGCAATGCGCTGATTGCGGCCGGCATGCCGCCCCCCTTGCTGATGGGCGCCATGGGGATTGAACGCATGAGCGCCGATAGCGCCCGCGTGATTGGTGCACTGACTGGGGCAGGCTTGGTTGCCTTTCTCGGCATTGGTCCGGCCTATCTGGCGGTGACGGCGATCTATCTCTGCGCCTTTGCGCTGACCTTGCAGGTGGATGAACCGCCGCCGCGCGCAGCCCAAGGGGTGGTCATGAAAACACCCTGGGCTGATCTTGGCGATGGCATTGCCTATGCCCGCGCAACACCGCCCGTGCTGGCGGCGCTGCTGCTCGCCTGCCTCGCCAATTTCGCCGCCTATCCCATCAGCGGGGGCTTGCTGCCGCATGTGGCGCGCGATGTTTATGGGCTGGATCGCACCGGGCTTGGTTATCTGTCGGCGAGCTTCGCCGGCGGTGCGATGCTTGGTTCGCTTTTCATCAGCGCGCGGGGAGGGGGCCTGCCACCCGCACGCACCATGCTGGCGGCATCGCTTTCCTGGTTCTTGCTGCTGCTGGTTTTTGCGCGCCTGACAGACCCGGTGCTGGGCGGCGTGGTGCTGGCGCTGGCCGGGTTTGTGCAAAGCTTTTGCATGGTGCCGCTGGCGGTGCTGCTGCTGAGGATCACGCTTCAGGAATTTCGCGGCCGCGTGATGGGGCTGCGCATGCTCGCGGTTTATGGCCTGCCGGTTGGGCTGATGCTGGCCGGACCCTTGGTTGGTGAGATCGGCTTTGCCGATGCCGGCGCGCTTTACGCGGCCTTCGGCGCCTTATGCACGGTTGCGATTGCGCTATTCTGGCGCGCGCATTTGCTGCCGCGTGAGGTGCCGGCGAATGGGCTCCGCGAAGGCTAGTGCTAAGATTCATGCTGACCTATGCCCTGCCCAAAAATCCCCCACGCGCCACTGGCGGTATCTTTGGTGGGCCGATTCACGCCGCTGTCTGAAACCGACAGCGGCGATCGGACCACTAAAGGCTCTCGTTTTATCGCGAGCCTCGGTCCAGCACCATCAGGGCTTGGGTAGCTTCGCCCCGCCACGCGCCTCCAGGCGCGCCAGCAGGAAATCAATCTCGGCGGTGGTTTCCGCCGAAAGCTTGGGGCCCGGTGCGCGTAGCGCTGCGTGCGCGATGATGCCGCGCCGTGCCAGCACATGCTTCCTGATGGCAAGGCCAAGGCCGGGCTGCAATTCGCTGCGGATCAAGGGCAGGTGCACATCAAAAGCATCCTGCGCCGCATCGCGTTTGCCGGCGGCCATCAGCGCAATCACCTCGGCCAGCATTTCGGGGAAGGCATAGCCGGTCATGATGCCATCCGCGCCGCGCGACAATTCCTCGGGCAGGAATTGGCCGCCATTGCCGCCCAGAATGCTGATGCGCGGCATCTTGCCTTCCGCTTCCATCCTGCGGATGGCGGAAAGCTTATCCAGGCCGGGATAATCCTCGGCCTTCAGCATCACCAGGCGCGGATCGGCGGCGGCGCGCGCCACCATGGCCGCGCTGATATGAATGCCGGTCAGCTGCGGGAAATCCTGCAAGACAAAGGGCGCATCGCCCACCACATCCATGGCCTGCATGATGTAGGACAGCACCGCATCATCGCCCTTCAGGCCAGGCGGCGGTGCCACCATGATGCCCGCGGCACCCAAATCAAGCGCCCCCCGCGCCACCGCGCGCATGCTGGCAAAACCAGGCGCCGAGGCACCCACCACCACCGGCACGCGCCCCGCCACACGATTGATCACGCGCTTCACAAAGCTGATCGCTTCTCCCTGATCCAGCTTGGGCGCTTC
>JADCFR010000360.1 GCA_020249415.1 Roseomonas sp.
CGCAGATTGGGCAAAGCTTCGATCAAAGCACGCGGAAAGGGCGTTCTTTCGCGCATCGCCAGGATGGCATCAAAGGGCTTCAGCCTTTCGACCAGCGCCGCGTGATCGGTGATGGTATCGCGGAAAACCGTGATCTCCAGACCCTGCGGCAGCTTCTCCCAAGGGCCGAGGGAAAGCGCGACACCCTGATAATCATCCAGAATGGCAAGGCGCTTGAGCGGTGCAACGGACATACGATGTTCCTTGGAATTACGAAGGGTTCAGGGTGATGCGCTGAAGCGCAGCGCGCAGCGTATCGGGTAAAGGTGTTGGCGTTTTCTGCGTGGCGCGGTCCACATAAACATGCACCAGATAGCCCTCGGCACTCGCCTCATCCTCATCATTGCGGAAAATGCCAACCTCATAACGGACCGAGGTATTGCCCGCACGCGCGCAGCGCACACCGCAGGTGATGTCATCCGGAAAGGCGATGGGCGCGAAGTAGCGGCATTGCGTCTCGACCACGAGGCCAATCACCGGCGCGGTCGGGATATGCAAAAAGCCCGATGACGTCAGGAAACGCGCCACCGCGCTATCTATCCAGGAATAATAGATGACATTATTGATATGGCCATAGACATCATTGTCCATCCAGCGTGTCGCGATGGGGACGAACATGGCGTAATCGGCGCGGCGGCCGCGTTGCTTGCTCATGCGCTGCCCCTAACGGCCCAAGGCGCGCGTGACAATCGCATCATCAACGCAATCGGCGAAGCTTGGCTCGCGCGCAATCACGCCGGCGCTTTTCATCGCACCGCGGAGTTGCGTGAAGGCGGCTTCGGGGAAATGTGGCGTCTCGGGCCAAAGCCGTGCGGCCTGATAGCGGGCCAATCCATGCGTAAGCTCTGCCAGGGTCACATCAGGGAAAAGTGGGGCGACACTTGCGGCGATTTCGGCGGCGGGTGCTGCGTAAACAAAAGCCAAGGCATCGGCCAAGGCGCGTGTCATGGCTTCAAACTCCGCACTGAAGCGCTGGATATTCGAAGCTGTTGCATAAAGCGCGGTATAGGCACTCGGCCCCCGATCCGAAGCGCGATGCCATACCGCGCCGCCCTTGGCTTCCAGCCGTGTCGCGAAGGGTTCGAACATTTGCGCGACATCCAAGCGGCCCTCGGCCACCGCATCGGCGTTTTCCGCCATGGTCTTATCCGTCACGCGCGCCAGGGCGTCCGGGTCCACCCCCGCCTGGCGCAAATCATCCTGCAAGCACCACCAGGGGGTCGGCACTTCCTTGACGCTGCCGAAGCGGAGCTTGGGCAAATCCTTCAGGCTGAAGCCCGGGTTCGCCCCGCGGCCCAGCAGCATGAAGGGATCGCGCATCACCACCGCGCAAAAAGACCGCAAAGGGCAGCCGGGATCGGCAGCGCGCATCATGATCATGCGCATCGGGCCAGACCAGGCGACATCGGCCTGATCGGCAAGCAGCGCCTCGGCCGCCCGGGTCGGGTCGCCGGCCGTGGCGCGGGTGACGGTCACGCCATGGCGCGCGTAAAAGCCGCGCTGTTCGGCGACATAAAAGGGCGCGTAAAAGACAGCGCGGAAGGGTTCGGCAAGGCGGATGGGCTTCACAATCTTCGCTCCTCTGGCGCCCGCATTCTGCCCGAGCTTGGCGCCCCGGTCAGCCCCGCAAGGCGCGCCCCGAGTCGCGGTTTGAGGCATTTCTGAACATCGCCCGCTAAGGCCCTGCCAGATCAGCAGGAAGCATCCAACCCCTTCGCCCGCGCATGGGAAGACGCTATATCTTGTTGCTGCCACCGGGAACACCCACTAGAAGCTGTGGATAACTCGAAGGCGCATCGAGTCCGAGCCCCTCAGGAGTTTCATGTCCAGCGCCGCGCCCAGGCCCGATACCGCCACCCGCATTGAACCCTTTCGCCTGCGCGGGGCGAATTTCAATTTGCTTGTGCTGCGCCTGCTGGATCATCGGCCCGAAGCGGTGGTGCCGGCGATTGGCGATCAATTCCGCCGCGCGCCGGGGTTTTTGCGCTTTGCACCTATTGTGCTTGGTCTCAGTGACATTCAGGTCCCCCCGCATGAGGTGGATTTCCCTGGCCTGATCAAGGGCCTCAAAGAACTTGAGATCATGCCGATCGGCACCACCGGCGGCACGGCGGAAATGCGCAATGCCGCGCTGTCTTACGGCCTGCCACCGGTGCGCAGTGTCGGCGGCAAGGAAACGGATGATATCGCAGTGCCCGCTGCGCCCAGTGATGGCGCCCCGCAAGCCATGGCGGCACTGCCGCCCGCCGCAAAGCCCGCTAGCGCACGCAGCACCATGGTGGTGGACCAGCCTGTGCGCGCCGGCCAGCGCATTTGGGCGGAAGGGGCTGATCTGATTGTCACCTCCACGGTCAATGCCGGGGCGGAAGTGATTGCGGATGGCAATATCCATGTCTATGGCGCTTTGCGAGGCCGCGCCATTGCGGGTGGCGCCAGCAATATGGAAGCGCGGGTTTTCGCGCTGAATTTCGATCCGGAACTGGTTTCCATCGCCGGCTTTTACGCCGTGCGGGAAGGCTTTCCGGCAGCACAAATCGGCAAGGCGATGCAGGTGCGGCTGGTGGGTGAGCGCATGCGCTTCGACCCCATCACCTGATCGCTGTGCTTTAAAGTCTTAGGGAGGCGTAGGAAATGGCTCAGGTTATCGTGGTGACATCGGGCAAGGGCGGCGTCGGCAAAACGACATCCAGCGCTGCCTTCGCAACCGGCCTTGCCCAACGCGGCAAGAAGACGGTGGTGATTGATTTCGATGTGGGCTTGCGCAACCTCGATCTTATCATGGGTGTCGAAAGGCGCGTGGTGTTCGACATCATCAATGTCATCCAGGGTGAGGCGCGGCTGAGCCAGGCGCTGATCCGCGACAAGCGCGTTGAAACACTCTCCATCCTGCCGGCGTCCCAGACCAAGGATAAGGATACGCTGACCAAGGAAGGGGTTGCAAAAATCATCGAGGAACTCTCGAAGGAATTTGACTACATCCTGTGCGATAGCCCCGCCGGCATTGAAAAGGGCGCACTGCTCGCGCTTTATTTTGCGGATCAGGCGATTGTGGTGACGAACCCGGAAGTGTCATCGGTGCGGGATTCGGACCGCATTCTTGGCGTGCTGCAATCCAAATCGAAGCGCGCGGAAGAAAAGCGCGACCCGGTGAAGGAACATCTGCTGGTGACGCGTTTTGACCCGAACCGCGTCGAAAAGGGTGAAATGCTGAAGCTGGATGATATTCGCGAAATCCTGGCCATCCCTCTACTTGGCGTCATCCCTGAAAGCGAAAGCGTGCTGCGCGCTTCCAATACCGGCACGCCGGTGATCATGGATCATGAAAGCATCGCGGGCCAAGCCTATACGGATGCGGTGTCACGCTTTTTGGGTGAGGATGTCCCGCATCGCTTCCTGGAAGCGGAGCGCAAGGGGCTGTTCCGGCGCTTGTTTGGTGGGAGGGCCGCGTGATGTCCTGGCTCGATTTCTTCCGTGGCCGGCGCAAGGATGACAGCGCCGCGGCTGCCAAGGAAAGGCTCCAGATTGTGCTGGCGCATGAGCGCATTGGCCGCAATCGGGAGGATTTCCTGCCGAAGCTGCAACAGGAATTGGTCGCGGTGGTCGCGCGCTATGTCGCGATTGACCCGAGCAAGGTGAATGTGCATCTCGATCGCGGCGGGGATATGTCCACGCTGGAGATCGAGATCGAACTGCCCGCACCTTCCGCAATGCGGCTTGCTTCGGCGCGGTAACGCTAAGTCAAAAGGGCGCCTACCTGTTCACCGCCCTTCCTGCCGCCAGGCCAACACCACGGTGCCGAGCAAAAGCAACAGCGCCAACCATGGCGGCAGCAAGGGCAAGGCGGAAATGCTGATCACGCTGTGATCGGCATTGCGCCTGAGGCCAATCCAGCCCGTGCCCGAAACCTCTCGCCCTGCCGGCACCATGCGCAATTCCGGCAGCGCCGGCGCGGCATCCTGGCCCAGCCAGCGGATTGCGCCACGGCCCTGCACCAGCGGGCGCAGCTTTTCGCCATCGGCGCGCAGATCAGCGATTTCCAAAGGATTGGCGACAGCGGCAGCAGCAAAAGCCACGCGCTTGCCATCACCCACCTGCCAAACACCGGGCATGCGTGCCGCAACATCGGCAATCGCGCGCCCGCCGCCGGCTTCTTCCAACCTGATAGTGCTGCGCGTGCCATCAGGCGCGGTGATGGTCACTTCGGGCGGCGGTGCCGCTTCCAGGCTGCGGCGCGCAATCGCCATCCGCCCGCCGTCAATCCGCGCCGTCAAATCTTCTTCTTCCAAAGTGGTTTCGCGCATCAGCCAATGGGC
>JADCFR010000361.1 GCA_020249415.1 Roseomonas sp.
ATGGCGGGATAAAGCATCCGTTTTGTGTGATGGCGTCGGCATTTTTCTCGGCCCATTCCAGGCCGCCCGCGCCATTTTTGCAGTCGCAATCAACAACGAAGAACCCGGAAGCGGCGCCAGTCGGGACGCCTATCAGGGCCGCGCCAAGCCGGGAAAACAGGCGCCGGATTTCGGCGGGATCGCGCGTTGCGGCTTTGAAACCCCCTTGCGTAAGCGGGCGCTTATCGCCGGAACATGGAAAAACCGGCCATTTTTTCGCAACGGCCAAAGCGCTGTTAACAAGATCGAAAGCCATTTGTAACGGCTCCATTCATGGGCCGCACCGGGCTTGCGTTTCGTGCCGGAAATCCTTAGAAGATGCTTTGCCAGTCTAAGTTTTCCTGCCCCGTCGCGCTTCCGTAGTGCGGCGGGGTTTTCAGTTTTGGGCGAAGCGCAAGAACCCGGCGAGGGCCAAAAGCGCAACCGGCGCGGCGATTGCCATTGCGGCGCCGAGGGCATGGCGGATCATGCCTCGGCCCCCAGGAACTTGCGAAGGCTGGCCCCGTCCACCATGCGGCGCCCGCCCGCCCGGAACAGGCGCAAGCACCATTCATCGGCGCGGCGGCGAATTGTGCTTGGGGAAATGCCGGACACTTGCGCGGCTTGCTGCAAGGTGAAGGTAATTGCACCGGGATTCGGCGCGGGGCGGTTTTTGGAAAGTCTTGGCATGGTCTACCACCTTTTGAAATCGCGCGGCGCGGGATGCGCCGGGGTGGCCCTTCCAATAACGATATTTTCTGCCCCTAAAACATGGGGTAATTCGCGATTTATCGCGGCAATTTCCCCACCGTCTTTGCCTTGCGTTTCGGGCGCGCCTTCCGTCCTTCCCGACCGGCGCGGAAATGCTCGGCAATCGCAACGGCGCTTGGTGCGGGGCGGCGCGGCGCCAGCATTGCGAAAACCCCCAGGGCGAAGCGCACGGCGGGGCCATTGGCTTGCGCGCCCGGTTCCCGCCCCGTTGCGTGGCGATAAGCGGCGGCGCAGCGCAGCGCCAAAACCCGCCCGTAATGATCGGGCGTCTTTCCGGCGCCCTTCGCATATCCGCCCCAAAAGCCTTCGGCCTCCTGCAGCGCCAAAAGCAATAGCCCCAGGCCTTGCATCGCGGGCGCCAGCGCCTTTGCCCTTTGATGCTTCGCCAGCGCCCCCAGATCGCGCGCAAGCCCTGCCAGCGGGCTTTCAGGCGGGGCCAGCATCAAGCCCGGCTCAAGCGCACCTTCAAGGGCTTCGCGCGCATCGGCGGGAAGCACTACGCCACCGCGCGCAATCTCGCCGGGATCGGCGCCGAGGGCGGCCAAAAGCTTGCGGGCCGCTTCGCCGGTTTCCTTCGCCCATCGCGCCATTGCCTCGGCGCGCGGTGGGGCAATGGCGCCGAAATCTTGCGCCAGCATTTCAAGATGAACCGCCGCGCCTTCAAGATCGCCGAAGGGCGGCTTCACCTTGGCGGCTTCCAGCGCCCGCCGCACCGCGCCAGCATCCCAAGTCCCGGTTTCCCAAGCGAAGCTTGCAGGCATAGGCGGCGGCGCGGCGGGCTTGCGCGCCATTACCGCGCGGCCTTGCGGGCCTTGCCGATCGGCACCACCGCGCCGGGCTTTTTGCAGCAATGCTCGGCCCATGCGTTCATCAAGCCAATGCGCCTTTCGAATAAATCGGACCGCCTATAAGCGCCGGAAGCCTTGTTTGGTTCCTCATGCGCCAGCGCCCGTTCGGCGGCGTCACGCTCCCCAGGGTGGCAATCATCGCACCATGTCCGGAAAGATGCGCGGAAGCCATGCGGCACCACCGGGCGCCCGTCCGGATCGCGCCACCGCCCCCCACCCTCGGCTTCATTCATGCGCTTGATCGCGGCGGAAATTGTCGCATCGGATAGCGGGCCGGTTCGGCCTTGGTTCGGGAAAATGAGGCTTCCCCCGGCAAGCTTCGCCAGCTTTGGCAGATCGGCGGGCGCCACCTTCACGCCATGCGCTTCCCCGTAAGCATCGGCCAAGGCTTGAAGCGTAGCGGCGCTAAGGGGGACGCGGTGGGGGGAAGGCGCAGCGGTTTTCCGGCCCTTCATATTCGCGCCCGGCACGATAAGCGCCGGGGTTCCGTCAAAGCTTAACCATTCCCACCGGGCGGCGCGGGCCTCGCCCGATCGAAGCGCGGTTAGGATCAGGAAGCGCAGCGCAATGGCGGCCATGCCTTCCCGGCCTTGCAAGGCGGCCACGAAGGCGGGCGCTTGCTGCCAGGGCAAGCTTGCCTGTTTCACGCCACCGGCTTGCGCGGTTAGGCCCATGTTTCGCAGCAATCGAACATCCGCCGCGTTATCATTGGCGCGCCAGCCATGCGCGGCGGCAAAGCGCAAAACCGCGCCAATCCGGCGAAGCGCCTTGCGCGCCATGATCGGTTTTTGGTGCCAAATCGGCTTGATTGCGTCCACCACCATTTCGCGCGTGATGGCCCCCACCGGCTTTGCCATGATCGCGGCGGCGTGAAGCCTCAAGCTTGCGCGCCACATATCCGCCGTCCTAGGGTTCTTCCATGAAGGCGCCTCGGCTCGGATCACGTCCTCAAGCACATTCTCGAAGCGGCGGCGCTCGGCCTCTGCCTCGCTCGTGCGCGCGGTTTCCAGGGCCTTGCGGGCGGCTTGGCGGGCTTCTACCGGATCGCGCCCCCTCCGGGCCTCGGCGCGGGCCGCAAGGGCTTGGCGCCGGGCCTCGGCAAGCGGCACCATGGGCCAGCCCCCCAGGCCGTGATCCCGGCGCTTCCCTGCCACCGTCACGCGGCAAAGCCATAC
>JADCFR010000362.1 GCA_020249415.1 Roseomonas sp.
ATGACCACGACATGCTGGCCGATATCGCGGAGGAATTGGGCTACCGCGAACGCTTCACCGAACAGCGTAATGAAGAAGCCTGGCTGCGCCCTTTGTTCGCAAGCTGGCGCCGGCATTGCGCGCGCATGGGCCAGGAAACACCTGACTTTGATACCTTCTGGAAAAAGGGTTTTTGGGAAGCCGATGCGCCCGCACGTGGCGAAGAATATACCCAATTCGCCGAATTCGCCGCCGATCCTGAGGCCAATCCACTCGATACACCCTCCGGCAAGGTAGAACTCTTCAGCGAAACCATCGCAAGCTTCGGCTATGATGACGCGCCTGGCCATCCGGTCTGGATCGCGCCGCGCGAGTGGCTGGGTGCTGCAGAAGCCAAGCGCCATCCCTTGCATCTGCTGTCCTTCCAACCCGCCACGCGCCTGCATGGCCAATTGGATACGGGGCGCATCTCGGCCGCGAACAAGATCGCGGGGCGGGAGCCCATCATGCTCAATCCGGAAGATGCTGCCGCGCGCGGGCTGAAGGATGGCGATATTGTGCGTGTGTTTAATGATCGCGGCGCCTGCCTTGGTGGCTTGCGGCTTGATCCTGGCCTGATGCGCGGCGTTGCCATGATGGCAACCGGCGCCTGGTATGATCCGCTGGAACCCGGCGTGCCCGGCAGCATGTGCGTGCACGGCAATCCGAATGTGCTGACGGCGGATGTGGGTACCTCCAAACTCGGCCAAGGCCCCTCAGCGCAATCCTGCCTGGTTGAGGTTGAGAAATGGACCGCCGCCTTGCCGCCGGTGCGCGTGCATCTGCCGCCGGTGATCGAGGAAGCGCCGTGATCCACCGCCGTGCCCTGCTGGCGGGTGCGGCGGCGTTCCCTGCGGCGCATGCCCTCGCGCAGGGCACACCCGGTATCGCGCAGCGGCTGGATGATGCGCCCAGCCCCGGCATCAAACGCGATTTGCTGATCCAATGGGGCGATCGCGTCGCCTATGACGCGCCGCCCTTCGCGCCACTCGCGCCCAATCTTGCGGCGGCAGAAGGGCAATTCGGCTGGGATACGCGCGTGGTGGCGGCAATGGCGTCCCCGCGCGTGGAAGATGGCGTTCCGCGCGCCGTGCTGGCGGTGGGGCATCCAACGCTCGACCCCGCCATGGCCTTCCCCGATGGGCGGGATAGGCCGGAGATTGCCGGCGCCATGCAGGGTGCCAGCCTGATCAATATCCAGCGTCGTGGCGGCGCCTGGCTGGTGACGGAAGGCGGCTTTCAGATGCGCCGCCTGCATGCGCGCACGCTCTGCCGCATGGGTGGCGCGGGAGGTCCGGCGCCGGGTGTCTTTGGCGTCACCGGCGGTTGTGCCACGCCCTGGGGTAGCCTGCTGCTGACCGAGGGTGAGGGCGCTGCCTGGGCGCGTCGCCTGCCCGGTGTGGAGGCAGCGCAGGCCGGCCATGTGGTGGAACTTGACCCTTTCGAGCCGCAATCCGTGCCGGTGAAGCGCGGCTCCCTTGGCGGGCTTGGCGCGCGCGATGTCGCGGCAGCGCAAGCAACCGATGGCCGCGCCGTGGTGTTCATGGCGGATGGGCGCGAAGGCGGTTTGCTGTGGCGCTTCATCTCCGACGGGCCGGCCGCGGAGCCCAATGCCTTGGACCAAGGCGCGCTTTACGCCGCGCGGTTTGAAGCCGGAACCTTGCGTTGGATTGCGCTACCCGCTGATACGGAACCCTATGGCGCGGCAGTGACGCGCGGGGCGAATAGCCTTGGGCGGCCTTTGGCGCTGGCGCTGGACCCGAATGGGGCACGGCTGTGTTTGGCGCTGCGCGAAAGTGCCCGCAACCCGGCTGGTGCGGTGGTGGAAATGCTATTCTCTGCCCGCGATCCCGCCGCTGATACGGCGATTGTCGAAAGCCTGATCGAAGGCCGCGCACCGCAACGCCCGCGCGCTGGGCGAGAGCCCGCGTTGGTCCCTGCCTGGCCGGTTGCACCTTCAAGCCTATGTCTTGATGGGCAGGGCAATCTGCTGGTTGGCACGGCGCAGCCGGCGCGCGACAGCGCCTTGCCCGATGCGCTTTATGTGCTGCCCGTGGAAGGCCCCGCGCGCGGCCAGCCGAGCCTTGCCTATGCCGTGCCAATCGGTGCCGCCTTGGGCGGCGTGGCCACCGTGCCGGGGGCGGCGGCCTGGGTGGCGGGTGTCGCGCATCCGGGCGCCGGCATGGGCGCGCAATTCGCCACACCGCGCAGCCGCTGGCCGCATTTCCGCGAAGGCGAACCGCCACGCGGCGGCGTGGTGGCGTTGAGCCAAGGCAGCTAAGGCACGATGTCGCGAAAGCTTCACAATCCGCCGCTTCTTGCCGCTGCGCCGCCTCCTTAAATCTTTGCTCAGCACAAACCCAGCCGAAACGGGAGAGAGAGAATGGCGCAGATCACCCCCCAAGCGAATGATTTCGAAGCCTTTGACGAGATCGAGAATATCGGCAGCAATCCCGACCCCAGAACCCCGATCACTGAGATCATTGAAGCCCGCTATGGCCGGCGCGGCCTGTTGGGCTCCGCAGCAGCGCTCGCCGCGCTTGCGGCGGGACTTCCCAGTGACGCGAGGGCGCAAACTGCGGTGCCGCTCTCGGGCGGCCCTTCCAGCCTCACCTTCAGCGAACCGCCGCGCGCCCTGGCGCAGCGCGATTCAGTCGCCGATGGGTATGAAGTGCAAAGCATCATCCGCTGGGGTGACCCCGTGCTGCCGGGCGCGCCTGCTTTCGAAGCGGGTCGCACCACACCCGCCGCGCAGGCTTTGCAATTCGGCTATAATAATGACTACCTCGATTTCTTCCCGCTGCCGCAGGGCAGCAAGGGCAGCGATCACGGGCTTTTGGTGGTCAATCACGAATACACCAATCCGGGCCTGATGTGGGGCGGGCTTGGCAGCGGCAGCGCTTCCCGCCAGCGCGTCAATGCCGAACAGGCCGAAGCGGAAATCATGGCCCATGGGCTTTCCGTTGTCGAAATCCGCAAGGAAAATGGCCGTTGGGGCTATGTGAAGGATAGCCGGCTCAATCGCCGCATCACGGCTGCAACGCCGGTGCAGATCTCCGGCCCCGCCGCTGGGCATGATCTGCTGAAGACCAAGGCCGATCCAACGGGGCGCTTGGTGCTCGGAACGCTCAATAACTGCGCCGGCGGCAATACGCCCTGGGGCACGGTG
>JADCFR010000363.1 GCA_020249415.1 Roseomonas sp.
CCCCGTCACACACTCCATCCCGGAAGCCCAGGCGCTCGTGCTGCGGACGCCTTATGGCTTGGTGCTGCACACTGGCGATTGGAAGCTTGACCCCACGCCCATGATTGGCGCGCCCACGGATGAAAGCGCCTTTGAGCGGCTTGGCGCAGAAGGCGTGCTTGCCATGGTGTGCGATTCGACCAATGCGCTGGTCGAAGGCCATTCGGGCAGTGAGGCAGAGGTGCGTGCCGCGCTCACTGAATTGATCAAGGGCATCAAGGGTCGCGTGGCTGTCACCTGCTTCGCGTCCAATGTCGCGCGCCTGGAAAGCATTGCGGTGGCGGGCCGCGCGGCGGGGCGGCAAGTGGCGCTGCTCGGGCGGTCCTTGCGCAATATGGAAGCCTCGGCGCGGGAATGCGGCTATCTGAAGTCGCTGCCGCCGTTTTTGGATGAGGAAGAAGCGGGCTTCCTGCCCGATGATGAAATTCTGCTGATTTGCACGGGCAGCCAGGGCGAACCACGTTCGGCCATGGCGAAGATCGCGGAAGACAAGCACCCCGCCATTGCGCTGGGTGAAGGCGATACGGTGATTTTTTCCTCCCGCCAGATACCGGGGAATGAGGTCGCCATTCAGCGCGTGCAGGATGGGCTGGTGCGCCGCGGCTGCCGCGTGATCACCGATGAACAGGCCATGGTGCATGTCTCCGGCCACCCGGCGCGTGACGAATTGCGCCGGCTTTACGCGCTGGTGAAGCCGCGCATTGCGGTGCCGGTGCATGGCGAATGGCGGCATATGCAGGAACATGCCGATCTGGCGCGGGCTGCCGGTGCCAAGCCCGTCTTGCTGAATGATGGCGATGTGCTGCGCCTTTCCGGCAATCGGGCCGAGGTGATTGAAGCCGTCCCCACGGGCCGCCTTGCGGTGGATGGCGAACGCCTGCTGCCGCTGGATGGCGATGTCATCGCCGCGCGTCGGCGCATGATGTTCAATGGCGTAGTGCTGGCTTCTGTCGCGCTTGATCGGCAGGGCAGGGTGCTGGGTGATCCCGTCATCACCGCGCCGGGGCTTTTCGCGGAAGCCGATGCCGAACCAGGCCTGGTCGCGGCAGAGCTTCGCCGCAGCATCGCCGATTTGCCGGCGGGGCTGCGCGATGATGATGAGACATTGCGCGAATCGCTGCGCGGCGCCTTGCGCAAGGCGCTGGGCCGGCGCTTCAAGAAGCGGCCCAATGTCGAAATTCATGTGATCAGGGTTTAAGCCATGTCGGTCTTTACCGGCGTCATTCTTTACCTGCTGATCTGGTGGCTCGCGCTGTTTTGTGTGCTGCCGGTGGGCACGCGCCCCGACTCCCAGGGCAAGCTGGAAGAAGGCGGCTGGCGCGGTGCGCCGCAAAAGCATCTGATGGGTTGGAAGCTGCTCGGCACCACGGCGCTGGCGGGAGTGATTTGGCTGGCGATTTGGTGGGTGATTGAAAGCGATTGGCTGTCTTTCCGCACCGGCATCCTCGCAATGCCCCCCAATTAAGCGAAAAACCGACCCTGGGGTCGGTTTTGCCTTATTTCCGGGCAATGTCAGTCTGGTAGCCGCTTTTTTGACCGTGCCTCTGGCCTTTTTTGGTTGAGCCTTCGAAGCTGGTCCGCCACTCTACAAGAACGAGAGGGAGATTGGTTTCTTCCTCTGCCGTGTGACTGGCGTTTCCTCCCTAAACTTGGGCCGCTGCCTGATGGTGGCGGCCTTTTCTTTTGTAAGTGTTTGTCCTGCCCGCTGGCAAGCATGAAAATGCCATAAACCCGCCCAAAATGACGATTTGCTGCGTCGCACAATCGAATTTTGTCGTTTTCTTGCGTGATGCGGGCGGGTGATTCCCCCGCAGCCGCTTCTGGATTAGGGTGCGCCGCCAAGCTTAGCCCAGGATAAAGGATCAGACCCTTGCGCCTTTCTCGCGCCTTTTTGCCGACACTGAAGGAAACCCCGGCCGAGGCGCAAATCGCCTCCCACCGCCTGATGCTGCGCGCGGGTCTGATTCGCCAGACCTCTGCGGGGATTTATGCCTGGCTGCCGGCGGGCTTGCGCGTGCTGCGCCGCGTTGAACAGATTGTGCGCGAAGAACAGGACCGCGCCGGGGCGCAAGAAATCCTGATGCCGACCATCCAGCCGGCTGAGCTTTGGCGCGAAAGCGGGCGCTATGATGATTACGGCAAGGAAATGCTCCGCATCCGTGACCGGCATGAACGCGAAATGCTGTTCGGGCCGACCAATGAGGAAATGGTCACCGATATCTTCAAGCAATTCGCCAAATCCTACCGCGATCTGCCGCGCAATTTGTATCACATCCAGTGGAAATTCCGTGATGAGGTGCGCCCGCGTTTCGGCGTGATGCGCGGGCGCGAATTCCTGATGAAGGATGCCTATTCCTTTGATCTGACCAAGGAAGGCGCGCAGCATTCCTATCGCCAGATGTTCCTGGCCTATTTGCGCACCTTTGCGCGCATGGGCCTCAAGGCCATTCCGATGCGCGCTGATACGGGGCCGATCGGCGGCAATCTGTCGCATGAATTCATCATCCTGGCGGAGACTGGCGAAAGCCAGGTTTTCGTCAGCCGCGATTTGCTGGAACGTGATGTGCTGGCCGAAGCGCCTGATTATGACAGCGATCTGACCGCGCAGGTGGATTTCTGGACCAGCCATTACGCCGCGACCGAAGAAATGCATGATGAAGCGGCCTGGGCCGCGCTTCAGGAAGACAAGCGCGTTTCCGCCCGCGGCATTGAAGTGGGCCATATTTTCTATTTCGGGACCAAATACAGCGCTGCCATGGGCATGGCCGTCACGGGGCCTGATGGCCAGCCGGTGATCCCTGAAATGGGCAGCTATGGCATTGGTGTCTCCCGCCTGGTGGGCGCGCTGATTGAAGCCAATCATGATGAGGCGGGGATCAAATGGCCGGATGCGGTCGCACCCTGGGCGGCGGCCATTCTCAATCTCCGCCCCGGCGATGGGCCGACCGATACGCTGTGCGAAACGCTCTATGCGCGGCTTGGCACGGAACACGCGGTTTATGATGACCGCGCCGTGCGCGCGGGCGAGAAATTCGCCGATGCGGACCTCATGGGCTTTCCCTGGCAGGCCATTATCGGCCCGCGCGGTGCCGCTGCCGGGCGCGTTGAATTGAAGCGCCGCATGACCGGGGAGCGTGAGGAAGTCTCATTGGAAGACGCCATCACCCGCATCAAGGGCGGCTGAGCCAGCATGTTCAACGCTTTTGAGCGTATGGTCGCCTTCCGCTATTTGCGCGCGCGGAAGGGTGAGCGTTTCGTCTCGGTCATCGCGATCTTCTCGCTGGTTGGCATTGCGCTTGGCGTTGCCACGCTGATCATTGTGATGAGCGTGATGAATGGCTTTCGCCATGAATTGCTCGGGCGCATCCTGGGGCTCAATGGGCATCTTGGCGTCTATGCGGTTGGGTCATCCTTCACGGATTTTGATGATGTGACCAAGCGTATTCGCGCCGTGCCGGGGGTGGTTTCCGCAACGCCAATTGTGGAAGGGCAGGTGCTGATAACCTCGGAAGCGG
>JADCFR010000364.1 GCA_020249415.1 Roseomonas sp.
CCGCATGGCCTTCACCTCTGCCCCCCATCCCGAGACCTGGCTGAAAGTAACCCCGGCCGGGCTGTTCTGCAAACCGGGTGGGTTTTTCATTGATCCGCTTCGCGCCGCGGATCGGGCCGTGATCAGCCATGGCCATTCGGACCATGCGCGCCCCGGCCATACGGCGGTGCTGGCAACACCGGAAACACTCGCCATCATGACCGCGCGGCTCGGTGAAGGCCGCGCGGGCACCACGCAACAGGCGCTGCGCTATGGGGAGGTGCTTACCATCAATGGCGTGAAGCTCTGGCTGCGGCCGGCAGGGCATGTATTGGGCTCGGCGCAGATTGCGTTGGAATGGCAGGGCAGCCGCGTGGTGGTCTCGGGCGATTACAAGCGCCGCGCCGATCCAAGCTGCGCGGGTTTTGAAGTTGAGCGCTGCGATGTTTTCATCACGGAAGCGACTTTCGCGCTGCCGGTATTCCGCCACCCCGATGCGATGGGTGAGATTGCGCGCTTGTTGCGCTCGGCAGCGCTATTCCCCGAACGCACCCATGTGATTGGCTGTTATGCGCTTGGCAAATGCCAGCGCCTGATCCGCATGTTGCGCCAGGCGGGCTATGATCGCCCGATCCATTTGCATGGCGCGCAACAGGCGCTTTGTGAGGTGTATGAAGACCTGGGCATCGCCCTTGGCCCGCTGCTGCCCGCAACGGTGGCACGCAAGGATGCGCTGAAGGGCGCGATTGTGCTGGCGCCGCCTTCCGCCATTGCAGATCGCTGGGCGCGTCGGCTCGCGGAACCCGTGGTTGCGAATGCTTCTGGTTGGATGGGTGTGCGGCAGCGCGCGCGCCAGGGAGGCGTTGAATTGCCCTTGGTGATTTCCGATCACGCCGATTGGGATGAGCTGCTGGCCACCTGCGCGGAAACCGGCGCGCAGGAAGTATGGGTAACGCATGGGCGCGAGGATGCGCTAATCCATGCGCTCGGGCTGCAAGGGATCAGGGGCCGCGCCCTCAATCTGATCGGGCGCGGTGAGGAAGATGAGACAGTGGCCGCGTAAGGATCACCCCTTACGCGTCGCCTCATACCGCGCTTTGGTCTCCGCATTGGGCGGGTAAAGGCCGGGCAGCGGCACGCCCTTGCCCACTTCTTCCATGATCCAGGCTTCCAGGCGTTCCTGTTCCACCGCGGCATCCACCACCGCATCCAGCAGCGCTTGCGGGATCACCACAGCGCCATCGGCATCGGCCACAATGATATCGCCGGGCACCACGGTCACGCCGCCGCAGCCGATGGTTTCCTGCCAGCCCACGAAATTGAGCGCGGCGACGGAAGCCGGCGCCACATAGCCCTGGCAATAGACAGGCAAGCCCGTGCCGATCACGCCCGCGCCATCGCGCACCACGCCATCCGTCACCAGGCCGGCCACACCCTTCTTCGCCATGCGCGCACACAGGATATCGCCGAAAATCCCGGCGGCCTTGCTGCCCATCGCGTCAGCAACGGCCACGCAACCTTCCGGCATGTCTTCAATCGCCGCGCGCGTGGAACGTGGTGAGGACCAGCTATCCACCGTCGCCAAATCTTCCCGCGTCGGCGTGAAGCGCAGCGTAAAGGCCGGCCCCACAATGCGGCGGCGATCCCCCGGAACAATCGGGTTCGATCCCGCGATATAACAAAACCGCACGCCCTTCTTGAGCAGCACGGTGGTCAGCGTCGCGGTGGTGACCGCCTCAAGCGCGGTTTTCTGGGCGGGGGTCAGGGCCATGGTTGAATCCTTTCAAACTCTCATGCCCCAATACAGCCTTAGCGCCATCGGGCAAGCGTTGAAACTCAGCCGCGTGACCAGCCAATCCGCCCCATCGTGCCACAGCCCGCGCAATCGGGCTTCCAGGCGCCATGTTCGGCGCCACACGCATCGCAGCGCCAGCGCGGCGCGCCAGCGGCATTGGCCGCTTCACGGAACCAGGCGGCCTCGGCTGCGCGGCCCTCGGCGCTATCGCCATGCTCGGCGCGTTCCAATTCTGCCAAAAGCAAAAAGGCGCGCCGATCCGCCGCACCGCTATGCAGCAAGCCATCCAATTCACTGCGCGCCCGGCCCGTGAGCCCCGCCGCCAGCGCCACGCGCGCCATCAAAAGCCGCGCTTCAGGATGGCCCGGGTTGCGATGCGTCAGGTCTTCCACCGCCTTTACGCGGGCCAATGGCGCCGGCACAGCCTCAATCCAGGCCGCGCCCAAATCCGGATGCGGCGCGGCATTCCAGGCGGCTTCCAAGACACTGCGTGCGCGGCGCTGGCTGCCTGCCGCCATCAAACGCGCCGCCTGCGCCAAAGCCGCCGGCGCAAATTTCACATCCGCCGCGACCGCCTGCTTTTCCAATTCCGCTGCCTTGGAAGCATCGGGCTCCGCTGCTGCGGCTGCGAGCGCAAAGGCCGCCCGCGGGCCATCCGGTGGGCAAAGCGCCAGCGCCTCTCGCCAATCCCGCGTGCGTTCCGCAAGCAGCCGACGTTCTTCGCGGAGCCAGGCCGCACCTGGTTGCGCTGCCTCAGCCTCCCGCGCCAGGCGCTGGGCTTCGGGCCAATCCTCCCGCTGCATGGCTTGCCGCAGCAGGCCGCGCAGCCCAAGGAAGCGCGCCGAAGGATCTTCCGACAATTTCTTGAAAATCACGCCTGCGGCATCTTCCTTGCCGGCGAGTTTCTCGGCCTCGGCCGCCAACAACAGGGTTTGCGGCGTATCGCCCAACAGCGCGCGGGCGCGGCGGGTTTCCTCCAGGGC
>JADCFR010000365.1 GCA_020249415.1 Roseomonas sp.
GGGGATAGGAAATCATGATTCGTACCACTAGCGCGCCCCCACCCCCACAATCCGATAATCAAATACCCCGCCATCTGCTTCCGTCACCGCCACATATTCCCCAGGCCGAATGGGATTCTGGCCGGGATCGAAATGCGCCTCGGGCGCGTCGAAACGTTCGGCCAGGCTGCCGCTGAAGCGGATGAACCAGCCATTATCGCCATCATATTGCACATCACCCTGTTCGGGCGGCGCATCAGGGCGAAAGCGTCGCGCGCGCCAGGGGGCAGGGTCCTCGGCCCAGGCTTTGGCATCCGGGTGCCCCGCCGCATCCAGGGCCAATTCAATCTCATAGCGATGATCCACGCAGCCCATGGGGAAGCCCGGCCCCGCCACGAGGGAGAGTGTCACCAGCATCCGCTCCATGCGCTTCTCCTCCATCGGGGCCGCAAGACCGGGATCAGATCGCGACCTTCACGCCCAATTCCACCACGCGATCCGATGGGATGCGAAAAAATTCAGTTGCCGAGAGCGAATTGCGGCTCAGCACCATGAAAATCCATTGCCGCCAGCGCGACATTTTCGGCACGGCGGCGGCCACCACCGTCTCCCGCCCCAGGAAATAGGAAGTCTGCATCGGTTCATGAGGAATGCCCAGATCAACCAGGGCTTCAAGCTCGCGCGGGATATTGGGGCTTTCCTGGAAACCGTAGCGCAGCGCCACACGATAGATATTGGGCGCCAATTCCTCCACCGCGCGGCGCCGATCAGCGCCCACCTGCGGCACATCCTCATTGGTAACTGTCAGGAACAGCACACGCTCATGCAAAACCTTGTTGTGCTTGAGGTTGTGCAATAGCGCGCCGGGCAGGAATTCCGCCTGGCTGGTCATGAACACCGCGGTGCCGGGCACGCGCACGGTGCGTGATTGCGGCAGGCGCGCGATGAAGGATTTGAGCGGCAGGCCATCCTGACGGATGCGCGCAAAGAGCAATTCCCGCCCGCGATGCCAGGTCAGCATGATGGTGAACAGCACAAGGCCCAGCACCAGCGGCACATAGCCGCCATCGGGGATTTTCAGGACGTTGGAGAGGAAGAAGGCAAGATCAAGCGCCAGCAGCGGCAGGAAAACACCAAGCACACCAATCAAGGGCCAGCCGAATTTGCGGTGAAACACAACGACAGCAAGCAATGTGGTGCAAACGAAAGTCCCCGTCACCGCAATGCCATAAGCCGCCGCCAAACGTTCCGAATCACGGAAAGTCACCACCAGGATCAGCACGCCGATCAGGAGCGCAAAATTCACCTGCGGCATATAGATCTGGCCTTCTTCCGTATCGCTCGTATGGCGCACCACCAGCCGCGGCAGGAAGCCAAGCTGTACGCATTGCCGCGCAATGGTATAGGCGCCGGAGATCATTGCCTGGCTCGCGATAATGGTTGCGGCCGTGGCCAGGAACACCAAGGGCAGGCGGAACCATTCAGGCGCCAGCAGGAAGAATGGGTTTTCGAGTGCGGCCGGATCGCGCAGCAACAGCGCGCCTTGGCCCAGATAATTTAGCACCAGCGCCGGCAGCACAATCACCAGCCACGCCCAGCGAATAGGGCGGCGCCCGAAATGCCCCATATCGGCGTAAAGCGCTTCCGCCCCTGTCACGGCCAGCACGACGGAGCCAAAGGCAATGAAGGCCATCAGCCGGTAATGCAGGCAGAAGGTAATCGCCCAATGCGGTGAAATCGCCGCGAGTACGCCGGGATTGTGCAGCACTTGCCAAAGCCCAAGCAGCCCCAACACCAAGAACCAGGCCGCACAAATGGGCCCGAAAATCGCCCCCATTTTCGCCGTACCGCGATATTGCACCAGAAACAGCGCCAGCAGGATCACGACTGAAATCGGCAAAACCGCCTTTTCCAGATGTGGGGAGACAACCTTGAGCCCCTCCACCGCCGAGAGCACGGAAATCGCCGGCGTGATGATGCCATCACCAAAGAAAAGGCAGGCCCCGGCAATGCCGATCAGCGCCAAGGTCCAGCGCAGCCGCGCATTTTCCACGCTGCGCTGCGCCAGCGCCATGAGCGCGAGGATACCGCCTTCCCCCCGGTTATCGGCGCGGAGCACGAAGGCGACGTATTTCACAGTCACCGTCAGGATCAACGCCCAGATGATCAGGCTGAGCAGGCCGAGCACTTCCCAAGCCTCCACGCCGCCTTCCTCAAAATGGCTGGCGGCGGCGCGCATGGCATAAAGGGGTGAGGTGCCAATATCGCCATAGACCACGCCCAGAACTGCCAGGATCAGGGCAAGTGAGGGCGTGGAACGTCCCTCGGCGGCGGGGCTGCTCATAGCGATGCGCTCAGGCGGAACATCATGGCGGGTCACTCTGCGCCATCAGCGCCAGGATGCAAGAGCCCGCATCCGGCGCATGATGGGCCTTCAATGCCCGCGCAGGATCTGGCTCAGGAACAGCTTGAGCCGGTCGGTCCTTGGTGCGTTGAAGACCTGATCGGGGGTGCCGATTTCCACCACCTCACCCTGGTCCATGAACACCACGCGGTCCGCGACCTGGCGGGCGAAGCCCATTTCATGCGTGACGACCATCATGGTCATGCCCGTGCCGGCCAATTCGACCATCACATCCAGCACTTCCTTGATCATTTCGGGATCGAGCGCCGAGGTCGGTTCGTCGAACAGCATGATCTTGGGGCGCATGCAAAGCGCGCGGGCAATGGCCACACGCTGCTGCTGCCCGCCGGAAAGCTGGCCCGGATATTTCTTGGCCTGTTCGGGGATTTTGACGCGCGCGAGCAATTCCATCGCCAATTCTTCCGCATCCTTCTTCGGCATGCGCCGCACCCAGATCGGCGCCAGGGTGCAGTTTTCCAGCACCGTCAGATGCGGGAAAAGATTGAAGGACTGAAAGACCATGCCAACTTCGCGGCGGATCGCATCCAGCGCGCGCACATCATCGGTCAGTTCAATGCCTTCCACCGCGATGCGGCCTTCCTGGTGGATTTCCAGGCGGTTGATGCAGCGGATCATGGTGGATTTGCCAGACCCTGACGGCCCGCACACCACCACGCGTTCACCGGGGGCGACGGCCAGGTTCACATCGCGCAGCACATGCAGCGCGCCAAACCATTTATTCACGCCGGCCAATTCAATGGCGGGCGGCGCATCGGCCCGGGCGGCAGAGGCAAGGTGGTCGAGTTCAGCGGAAGCGCTCATTTGATTTTTCCCACGGTTCAGCGGCGGCGATGGCGGTTCAGCTCCGCCTCCAACCCGCGGCTGTATTTGGACATGGCATAGCAGAAAACCAGATAGATGCTGCCGATAAAGACATAGACCTCAACGCCGAAGCCCTGCCAGGCGGGCTCCACAATCGCGGTCTTGCCGGCGGTGAGCAGATCGAAAATGCCGATAATCAGCACCAGCGACGTATCCTTGAAGAAACCGATGAAGGTATTCACCAAGGGCGGGATCACCATGCGCAGGGCCTGCGGCATAATGATCAGCGCGGTCTTTTGCCAGAATGAAAGCCCCATGGCATCGGCGGCTTCATATTGTCCCTTGGGCAGGGCCTGTAGCCCGCCGCGCACCACTTCTGCCAGATAGGCGCCGGCGAATAGGATGATGGCGATCTGCGCGCGCAGCAGCTTATCAATATTCATCCCCTCCGGCAGGAATAGCGGGAACATGACGCTCGCCATGAAGAGCAGGCTGATCAGCGGCACACCGCGTATCAGCTCCACATACAAAACGCACAGCACCTTGATCGCCGGGAGCGATGAACGGCGGCCCAACGCCACCAGAATGGAAAGCGGGAAAGCGAAAGCGAGCCCGAAGGTCGCCAGGATCAGCGTGATCGGCAAGCCCCCCCAGCGTTCCTGCGGCACATAGGGCAGGCCGAAAATACCGCCCCACATCAGCACGCCAATCGCGGTCAGCATCCCAACCCAGATCAATGCCAATTCCCAGCGCCAAAAGCGCCGCATGGCGGAAATCACGTAAAGCACCACGAACAGCACACAGGCCAAGGCCGGGCGCCAATGCTGTTCGTAAGGATAGGTGCCAAACAGCATGAAGCGGTGCTTTTCACCGACCACTGCCCAGCAGGCGCCAGAGCCCTGCAAATCACGACAGATTTGCGTCTGCGGCCCCTGCGCATTGGATGGTACCGTCCAGATCGCCCTTACAAAAGCCCAATCAATGAAGGACAGAGCGAATTTGATCAGCAGATAGCCCATGGCCAGCGTCACGGCCGTGGATAGCCAGCCTGAGAAAAGATTGGCCCTGGCCCAGGCAATCGGCCCCACCGCCGTAAGCGGCGGCTTGCGCGGACCGGAAGACATGCTTGCGTTGCTCATCCGCCGGCCCCCTTATCGTTCAACCAGCGCAATGCGCGCATTATACCAATTCATGAATAGGCTGATCGAAAGGCTGATCGTCAGATAGACCGCCATGATGATGGCAATGCCTTCAATCGCCTGACCGGTCTGATTGAGCGTGGTATTGGCGATGGACACAATATCCTGATAGCCGATCGCCACCGCAAGCGAGGAATTCTTCGTCAAATTCAGGTAATTCGATGTCATGGGCGGGATGATGACGCGCAGCGCCTGCGGCATGACAATCAACCGCAGCACCGATCCGTGCCTGAGGCCGAGCGCCTGCGCCGCCTCCCATTGCCCATGATTGACCGACATGACGCCGGCGCGCACCACCTCGGCGATAAAGCCCGCCGTATAGGTGACAAGCCCGATGAGCAGCGCGAAATATTCGGGGCTGATATTCATACCGCCACGGAAATTGAAGCCGCGCAGCACGGGGTATTCAATCTCCCACGGCGCGTCGAGCGCATACCAAACCACCACCGGCAGCACCAGCATGAGCCCAAGCGCGGCAGGCCAGACCTTGCGCGGCTGGCCATCTGCCATCTGCTTGGCGCGGGCCATGCGCGCATAGACCCAGGTCGCGATAATGCCGAGAAGACAAACAATCAAAGCCGCCGTATGCGCGTTTTCCCAGATCAGCGCCGGCAGCTTGAGGCCACGATTGGACAGCACCACCCCTTCCATGGGTTTCAGCGCCTGGCGGGGGCCGGGCAGGCCTTGCAGGATCGTGTACCAGAACAGCAATTGCAGCAGCAGCGGCAGATCGCGAATGATCTCGATATAGGCGCCGGCAATGCGTGACAGCAGGAAATTCTTGGAAAGTCGCGCAATGCCAATGGCGGTGCCTAGGATCGTGGCCAGGATGATGCCAATCACGGCCACCTTCAGCGTATTCAACAAGCCAACAAACAGCGCGCGGGCATAGGTATCGGTGGGATCATAGGGGATCAGGCTTTCGGCTATCGGTAGGCCCGCTTCACGATCAAGAAAGCCGAAGCCGGTCGCAATGCGCCGCACCGCCAGATTGTGTGAAGTATTGCTCCAAAGCCAGTAGATCAGGCTGCCGACCGCGGCGACGACCACAATTTGCCAGAAGATCCCGCGCACACGCTCATCCGACCAGGAAAGCCGGAGCGGGCGTTTGGGCGGGCGCCGCTTATAGCGCGGATCGCTCGTCGTATCGGACATTATGCGCCTCTCCTGCCAATTGCCCCGGCCCTTGGGGCCTGTTGGTGCCGCCGCAGCGGCCAGTTTGCTGCAAACGGAGGCAAAGCGTTACCGGATAGCAGGGCATTCCCGCAAGCGTCGCAGCTTTTGGGCAGCGCTCGGTGCTTGCCTGGCGTGAGAGGTGCGGCGGCTAATGGCTTGATCAAGCGCGGTTCTCCGGTTGGGCGCGGAAGCTGCCCGTGTGAAACCCAGCAATTCCCGCGCCAGCGCTTCCCAACCTCAGGCGGCAATGCCACATGCGCCTGAGGAATCGCGGAGGCAGAATATGCGGCAGATGGATAAGGCAGCAATCCGGGCGGCCCTGCCCTGGGACAGGCTGATCGAGGCCCTGGCCGAGATGTTCCGGCAGGGCTGCGAAGCGCCACTCCGGCACCGTCACGCCTGGGATGATGGCGCCGGGGTGCAAAATACCCTGCTGCTGATGCCGGCCTGGCGCGCGGGCGGGCATTATGGCGTGAAGATTGTCCATGTCGCGCCGGGCAATGATGCGCGTGGCCTGCCTGCCGTGCATGCCAGCTATTTGCTGTCAGATGCCACCACCGGGGCGCCGCTTGCCATGCTGGATGGCGGCGAATTGACGGATCGGCGCACGGCAGCGGCAAGCGTTTTGGCGGCGCGCTATCTGGCCCGGCCAGAGAGTTCCCGCCTGCTGCTGCTGGGCAGTGGCAAGGTCGCCCATGCCCTGGCCGAGGCTTATGCCGCCTATTTTCCGATCACGGATATCGCCATCTGGTCGCGCAAGGGCGAAAACGCGGCGCGTTTGGCGGCGCAGCTTGCCGCGCATGGAATGCCGGCGCGGGCGGTGGCTCAGCCTGATGTCGCGGCGGCCGATATCATCAGCGCTGCCACGCTGGCGAGCGACCCGCTCATCCAAGGCGCGGCTTTGCGGCCGGGCGTGCATCTTGATCTGGTTGGCGCCTATCGGCCCGATATGCGCGAAGCCGATGCGCTCGCCTTGAAGCGCGCCCTTTTGGTGGTGGATACCCGCGCCGGGGGCTTGGCTGAGGCCGGTGATGTGGTGCAGGCCATCGCGGAGGGCGCGATTACGGCGGAGCATGTGGTGGCGGATTTGGCCGAGCTTTGCCGCGGCACCCATCCCGGCCGGCAAAGTGCCGATCAGATCACCGCCTTCAAATCCGTGGGCTGGGCCGGGGAGGATTTGGCGGCGGCGGTGCTGGCCTATGGGGCGGGGTGAGGGTGTTTCACGTGAAAATATTCCTATTACGAATAGAGTATGTAGGCTAACGGACGGTTGACACGAGTGTCA
>JADCFR010000366.1 GCA_020249415.1 Roseomonas sp.
GCGCATCCGGCGGGCTATCGGCAAGCAGCGCACGCCATGTCGCGCGCGCACGTTCCGGCTGCCCGGCCTCGGCCTCAATCACGCCCAGCAGAAAGCGCAGCTTGGGCTCTCCTGGCGCCTCGGCCAAGGCGCGCAGCAGGATTGGACCAGCCGCGACAAATTCCCCGCGCCCGAGTTACATCTCCACCAGATCGCCCGCCAATTCGACATCAAAGCGCGATGCCAAGGCGCGGCGCCAGGCCTCGGCCGCCGCATCGGCATTGCCGCGGCTGCGTTCCGCATTGCCGAGCATGACAAAACCCTGCCGCGCTGTCTCACTCATCGGATCAAGCCCGGCCAGCCTTTCGCGCAGGCGGGTCAACAGCGCGTCATCGCGCGCGGCAATCTCCGCCCTTTCGCGATGCGGGGCGGAAGGCATATCCGGCGTGCCCTGCACCAGATAAAGCCCAAGCCCGGCAGCGGGGATCAGAAAGACCAGGGGCAGAAGGCCAAGCGCGCGGCCACGTGTGGTGGGTGCCACTTCCTCTGGCGCCTGCAATAACCGGCGTTGCACTTCCACCTGCGCGGCGCGCAGCGCATCGCCTTCCAGCCGGCCGGCTTCGGCCTCACGTTCAAGCTCAACCAATTGCGCGCGATAAAGCGCCAAATCCGCTTCCCGCCGCCCGCGCGCCACCACAGGACGCAACAGAGTCGCCACCAGCGGCACCATGGCGGCCAGCGCCAGCAAGAGAATCGCAATCCAGATCATGCCGCGCCGCGATCAAGCTCAGCCAGGCGCCGGGCTTCTTCCGGCGATAGCGCTGCCGCTTCCGCAACCGCGCGGCGGCGACGCAGGATAATCACGGCAATGCCGCCCCCAAGCGCCAGGAAGGGTGTCGCCCATAGCAGGATGGTAGCTGCCGTCACGGGCGGGCGCAGCAGCACGAAATCGCCATAGCGCTGATGTACAAAGTTGATCACCGCCGCCTGATCCTCTCCGGCGGCGACTCGTTCGCGCACCAGTCGGCGCAAATCCCGCGCCAATGGTGCGTCACTGTCTTCAATGGATTGGTTTTGGCAGACGAGGCAGCGCAATTCGCGCCCTATCTCCCGCGCCAGCGATTCCTTGGCGGGATCAGCCAGCCGTTCATTCGGGTCACCCACCGCGCCCCAGGCGGGCAGCGCCAGCAGCAGGTAGAAGAAAATCCAGCGTGTCACGCAAATCTCCGGAGTAGGGGGCGCAATTCGCTCTCCAGCGTATCGGCGGTGATGGGCCCGGCCCAGCGCCAGCGGATCATGCCCTGGCGGTCGAGCAAATAGGTCTCCGGCACGCCATAAACGCCCCAATCAATCGCGGTGCGCCCAGGTTCATCCCGCCCAAGCCGGCGATAGGGATTGCCGTGACGCTTGAGAAACGCTCCGGCCTCCGCCACGCGATCCTTGTAATTGATGCCGTAAACCGCGACCCCTTCGCGCGCGAGCCGCATCAGTTGCGGGTGTTCAATGATGCAGGGCGCGCACCAGGACGCCCAGAAATTGACCAGCACCGGCCCCGGCAAGGGACCGCGTAAGTCCTCGGCGGTCAGGGCGGGCAGATCAACGCCTTCCAAGGCGGGCAGGCTGAAATCGGGTGCGGGTTTGCCAAGCAGCACGGAAGGCACGCCGCGCGGATTATAGCTGCCATCCTGCAAGCCCTGCAGCATGGCATAAAAGCCAACCCCCGCTGCCGCAGCCAGCCCCACAGGCGCATAGAGCATCCAGCGCCGTGGACGCTTGGGGGAAACCGAGTCACTCATGCCGGTGCGGGGGCCGCCTTGCGGGATGGTGCGGAAACCCTGATGCGGCGGTCGGACAGTGACAGCCCGCCACCAAGCGCCATGATGCCCGCGCCGAACCAGATCCAGGGCGCCAACGGATTGTGATGCAGCCGCACCACGCCGCCGCCATCGCGTTCATCGCCGAGCACCGCGTAAAGATCACGCAGCGCATTGGTGTGGATGGCCGCTTCGGTGGTGTTCATGCGCCCCACCGGAAAGAAGCGTTTTTCCGGCGTCAGCACCGTCACCACCTGCCCATCCGCCAGCACCGTGATGGTGGCGCGGCGCGATGACCAATTCGGCCCCTGCACATCGCGGATACTCTCCAGCCGCCATTCATAGCCTGCCAGCCGCGTTGATTGCCCGGGCTTCAGTTCCACCAGCGCATCGGTGGCAAGGCCCATCCCCGCAAGGCCCGCAAACATCACACCCATGCCGGCATGGGCAATGGCACCGCCCCAGGCTGCGCGCGGCAACCCACGAGCCCGGTTCCATGCCTGGGAGGGTCTGCGGAAGGCCGCGATGCGGTCCAGAATATCCGCCGCCGCACCGGCAATCAGCCAGGCAGCGGCGGCAAAGCCAAGCGCCGGCCAGACATGATAGCCCGCGATCAACAGCGTCAGGAAAGCCGTGGCTACCGCCAGCAGCCCAACCCACCACAAGCGTTGCAAGGCACCCGCCAGATCGGCGCGCTTCCAAGCGAGCAAGGGCCCCACTGCCATGGCCGCGACCAGCGGGATCGCCAGCGGCGCTGTCGCCGCATTGAAGAAGGGCGCGCCGACCGAGATTTTTGCGCCGAACAGGATATCGGCGAACATCGGCCAAAGCGTGCCCACCAGCACCACGGCGGTGATGGAACAGAGCAGAAGATTATTCAAAACCAGCGCGCCTTCGCGCGAAATCGGCGCAAAAATGCCGGGGCCACCCAAGCGCGGCGCGCGCCAGGCAAACAACGCCAAGGCCCCCGCCA
>JADCFR010000367.1 GCA_020249415.1 Roseomonas sp.
GATTCACGCCGCTGTCGGGAGCCGACAGCAGCGATCGGACCACTAGGGCCTGAGGCTTTACGGTCACGCAGGCCTTCCGGCCCTTCGGCGTTGAACCTTACTACCCGTCAAACGTATACGTTTGACCGAACAATCTGCAATGTGACATTGCCGAGACATGCTGCCTCCGTGCGCTTACCGCCATCATAAATCGCCGCCAGCGCCAGCGGGCGGCGCGCTTGGGGTGCATCCTTGCTCAGTCGCGCAAGGCGGCGAAGGTCCGAAGCGGTGAAGTCAGAACGTAAGGTGATCGCCCGTGGCATGGTAAGCCTCCTATGCTCACCATGTTGAATCACATCTACACCGCGTCGGGGATCCCATAATTGAGCCATCAGGCGCGTAATTTGGTATCAACAATGGACAGAGGCCTTCCATTCCACCTGCACGACCCCGCCCACAAAATTACCGGTAGGTCCAATTGACCGCGCGTGAGGCCGGCAGATCAGCCGGCCTTCAGGCTTTCATAAACCACCATGGCATGGCCCTTATGGGTAAAGCCGCCCGAAGGGCGCATGCCGATATCTTCCATGACCTCGCGCGACGCCGCATTGGTCTCCCGCGCCACGGCGATGATGCGCGAAAGCCCCGCCGCATGGCCGAAATCCAGCGCGGCGCGGGCTGCTTCCCGCGCATAGCCCTTGCCGCGACATTCCGGCCACAGCGCATAGCGGAGCGCAACCCCACGGCCATCGGGGCGTTCCATCAGGCCGCAAATACCCAGAAACTCACCGCTGCCGCGCACAAAGACAGACCAAGTACCATAACCCCGCACTGCCCAGAAATCGATATCATCTTCCAATTCTTCCCGCGTGCGTTCGGCGCTGCGTGTCCCATGCAGCATGAAGCCAAAGACGCGTTCATCCGCCTTCAGGCGAATAAGGTCAGGCAATTGCTCCGGCGCCGGCGGCAGCAAAGAAAGCCGCGCGGTGGTAATCCCGCGCGGCGTATGCAGCGCGCCAAGGGTTTGGCTCACCGCTGCAAGGGCCGGTATTTGATGCGATGCGGCTCCGTCGCATCCGCGCCCAAACGCCGGCGCTTGTCTTCCTCATAGGCTTGGAAATTGCCCTCAAACCATTCCACATGGCTATCGCCTTCGAAAGCCAGGATATGGGTGGCCAGGCGGTCCAGGAAGAAGCGGTCGTGGCTGATGATCACCGCGCAACCGGCGAAATCCATCAGCGCTTCTTCGAGGGAGCGCAGCGTATCCACATCCAAATCATTGGTCGGTTCGTCAAGCAGAATGACGTTGTGTTCACGCTTCAGCATCTTCGCCAAATGCACGCGATTGCGTTCACCGCCGGAAAGCACGCCAACGCGCTTTTGCTGATCGCCGCCCTTGAAGTTGAAGGCCGCAACATAGGCGCGCGACGGCACGCTCCGCTTGCCGATGGTGATCATATCCATGCCATCCGAGATTTCTTCCCAAACGGTACGCGTATCATTCAGGCTGTCGCGGCTTTGATCCACATAGCCAAGCTGCACACTATCACCCACCACCAGGCTGCCTGAATCGGGCGTCTCGCCGCCCGTGATCATCTTGAACAGTGTGGATTTACCTGCACCATTCGGGCCGATCACGCCCACAATGCCGCCCGGCGGCAGCTTGAAGGACAGATTGTCAATCAGCAGCCGATCCCCAAAACCCTTGGACAGGTTCTCGGCGACAATAACGGTATTGCCCAGCCTTGGTGCGGGCGGGATGGTGATTTCGGTCGGGTCCGGTGCCTTTTCCTGGCTGCGCCGGAGCAGATCCTCATAGGCCGCGATACGCGCCTTGGATTTCGCCTGCCGTGCGGCGGGCGAACGCCCAATCCATTCCTGTTCTTCGGCCAATTGGCGCTGGCGCGCGGTTTCTTCGCGTTCTTCCTGCGACAGGCGCTTGCGCTTGGCTTCCAGATAGGCCGAGTAATTCCCCTCATAGGGAATACCTCGCCCGCGATCCACTTCCAGAATCCAGCCTGTCACATTGTCCAGGAAGTAGCGGTCATGCGTGACGATCAGCACCGCGCCCTGATAGTCGCGCAGCGTCTTTTCCAGCCACGCGACACTTTCCGCGTCCAAATGGTTGGTCGGTTCGTCCAGCAGCAGCAGATCAGGTTTTTCGAGCAGCAGCCGGCAAAGCGCGACCCGGCGGCGTTCACCGCCTGAGAGATGCGTCACCGCGCTATCGGCTGGCGGGCAGCGCAGCGCATCAAGGGCAATATCCACCTGCCGGTCAATTTCCCAACCATTCACCGCGTCAATCTTTTCCTGCAATTCCGCCTGTTCGGCGAGCAGGGTGTTCATCTCATCTTCGCTCATTTCCTCGGCGAATTTTTCGGAGATTTCGTTGAAACGGGCGAGGTTCGCGGAAAGCTCGGCAAAGGCCGCGCGCACATTCTCACCGACTGTCAGCTTGGGATCGAGCTGCGGTTCCTGCGGCAGATAGCCAACCTTGGCGCCTTCCGCTGCCCAGGCCTCGCCACCGAAATCCTTGTCCTGCCCAGCCATGATGCGCATGAGCGTGGATTTACCCGCACCATTCGGGCCCAGCACGCCGATCTTGGCGGTAGGCAGGAAGGATAACGTGATGCCCTTGAAGACTTCTCGCCCACCCGGATAGGACTTGGTGAGGTTCTTCATGACATAGACATATTGATAGGCGGCCATGGGGCGGGGGACCTGATGCGGTTAGGGGGTTACGTGAGGGGCTAATAGAGCAGAATGCGGGCGGGTGAAATCGGGGGATTGTTGCCCGGCGCGGTTTAGGCGGATTGTCGAAGGGCTCCCAAAATCCTGAACTCGCGCGGCAGTGCCGCGCGAGGGTCTGTCTTGGCAGCCCAGCGACTGATCTGCGGAGGCGGCACGCCGGAGCAGTGAATCAGCCGCTCAAACTAATTCTGCCGTCCTCCGGGGGATTTTAGCCCGCGCAGCGGGCAAAAATGGGCCCGGCAGGACTCGAACCTGCAACCAAACCGTTATGAGCGGTCCGCTCTGACCATTGAGCTACAGGCCCATCAACACCCTGATAGCGCCGAGACCACCCTTAAATCAAACCCGTTTTGCCTCTCCGGCCAGCCGCGCCAGCACACGCAGCAAATCCCGCGCGCGGCGTACGCGCTCGGCCAGGTCCATATCCCGGATCAAGGCCAGCTTGGCGTCGGGGCGGAGCTTCACCGCCCCCTTCTGCCCCTGAATCCAGGTGATCAGCCCGCCCGGATTGGCGAAATTCTGCCCCCGGAAGCTCAACACCAGCCCCTTTGGCCCGGCATCCAGCTTTTCCACCCCGGACTGCCGACATAGCCGCTTGATCGCGACCACTTGCAGCAGGTTCTCAACCTCGGCCGGCAGGGGGCCGAAGCGATCCGCGAGCTCCGCCGCCATGGCGTCATTCTCGCCATCCGTCGCCAGGCCCCCAATGCGGCGATAAAGCCCAAGCCGCACGGGCAGATCAGTGACGTAGTTCTCCGGGATCAGCACCGGCAGGCCAAGATTGATCTGCGGCGTCCATTCCCGCTCACTCTCCGCCCCCTCAGCGCCGGCCTTGATATCGGCGACCGCCTCTTCCAACATTTGCTGGTAAAGTTCGATGCCGACTTCGCGGATTTGGCCCGATTGTTCCTCACCCAATAGATTGCCGGCGCCGCGAATATCCAGATCATGAGACGCGAGCGTGAAGCCAGCGCCAAGATTATCCAGCGTCTGCATCACTTCCAGCCGCTTTTCTGCCGCCGCCGAAAGCCGATGCGCTTCCGGCCATGTCAGATAGGCATAGCCGCGCAGCTTGCCGCGCCCGACGCGCCCGCGCAGCTGATAAAGCTGTGCGAGGCCAAACATATCGGCGCGGTGGATGATCAGCGTATTCACCGCCGGCATATCCAAGCCACTTTCAACGATATTGGTGGAAAGCAGAATGTCATGCTTGCCGTCACCGAATTCGGTCATGACGCGTTCAAGTTCGGTCGGCGTCATGCGGCCATGCGCCTGCACCATGCGCGCTTCCGGCACAATCTCGGCCAGCCGTTGCGCGAGCTTCGCCATATCTTCAATGCGCGGCACCACGCAGAAAATCTGCCCGCCGCGGAAGCGTTCGCGCTGAATGGCCTCCCGCAGCACCACCGCATCCCAAGGCATGATGAAGGTGCGCACCGCCAGCCGATCAATGGGCGGGGTTGCAATCACGCTCATTTCCCGCACCCCCGTCAGCGCCAATTGCAGCGTGCGCGGAATGGGGGTCGCGGTCAGGGTCAGCACATGCACATCGGCTTTCAGCGCCTTCAGCGCTTCCTTGTGGCGCACGCCGAAATGTTGTTCCTCATCCACCACCAGCAGGCCGAGATCGGCAAATTCCGTGCCCTTGGCCAAAAGCGCATGGGTGCCGATGACAATATTGATATCACCGCGCTTCATGCCTTCCCGCACCTCCGCCGCATCCTTGGCGGTCACGAGGCGTGAGAGTTGCGCGATGCGCAGCGGGAAGCCTTCAAAGCGCTTCAGGAACACGCGATGATGCTGCCGTGCGAGCAGCGTGGTTGGCACCACCACCGCCACCTGTGCGCCGGACATCGCCACCACAAAGGCGGCACGCAAAGCGATTTCCGTCTTGCCAAAGCCGACATCGCCGCAAATCAGCCGATCCATCGGCCGGCCGGCGGAAAGGTCTTCCAGCACATCGGCAATGGCGCGGGATTGATCTTCGGTCTCGGCAAATTGGAAGCGGGCACAAAACTCATCCCACATCCCCTCGGGCGGGGTGGCCAGCGTGCCATCCTTCATGCGCCGCATGGCCGCGGTACGGATTAGCTCGGCGGCCATGTCGCGAATGCGCGACTTGGCCTTGGCCTTGCGATTCTGCCAGGAAACACCGCCCAACTTATCCAGCGCCACGCCCAAGCCTTCCGACCCGAAGCGGGAGAGGATTTCGATATTCTCGACCGGCACAAAAAGCCTGTCGCCGCCATCATAAATCAGCTTCAGGCAATCATGCGGCGCGCCGGAAACCTCAATCGTGACCAGCCCCTCATACCGGCCAATGCCGTGATCCTGATGCACCACCAGATCGCCCTCGGCGATTTCGGTCGCATCCGCGATGAATTGATCAGCGCGGCGGCGGCGGCGCGGCGGGCGGGCGATGCGTTCACCAAGCAAATCCTGCTCGGCGGTGACAGCGATGCCTTCCGCGATAAAGCCGCGCTCAATCCCCATCACCACCAGGGCGACAACATCAGGCGGCAGCGCGCGCGCGGCTTTCCAATCCTCAGCGGCCTCCGCACGCACGCCATTTTCGCGCAGCAGATTGCCAAGCCGTTCTCGGGAGCCACGCGACCAGGCCGCCAGCACGGGCCGGCGCTTGGCCTTGGCTTCGCCCTGCACCATGGCGGCATAGGCTGCAAAGACATTTTCGCCCGCGCTGCGGGCTTCGGCGAAAAGCGGGCCGGGGCGTCCGCCCGCAGCAATGCCCTCCGGCACGGCAAAGGGCGAAAAGCGCAAGACGCGGCAATCGGCCAGCATCGCCGCCCAGCCAGCGTCATCCAGATAAAGCGTCGCCGGTGGCGCGGGGCGATAGGGCACATCGCCTTCCCCAATGCGGGTGGGCACGCGGCGGGCTTCGTAATGATCCGTGATCATCTCAAGCCGCGCCTTCAGCACTTCCTCCGCCTGATGGTCGAAGCTGATTTCGGCGCCGGGCAGATATTCCAGTAGCGGCACCATGTTTTCATGGAATAGCCCCGCCCAATGTTCCATGCCGGGATAGCGCCGCCCGGCGCTGATCGCGCCATAAAGCGGATCATCCGCTGCCGCTGCGCCAAACAACTCGCGATAGCCGCTGCGAAAACGCGTGCGCGATGCCTCATCCAGAAACACCTCGCCCACCGGGCGGAGCGAAAGCGCGGGCACCACCTTGCCACTGCGCTGCGATGCCGTATCAAACCGGCGCATATCCTCGATCTCATCACCAAAGAAATCGAGGCGTATGGGCTCCGGCTCGCCCGCCGGATACAGATCAATAATGCCGCCGCGTACGGCATATTCGCCATGTTCCATCACCGTGCCGGTGCGGTGATAGCCATTGGCTTCCAGAAAGGCTGTGAGCTTTTCCGGCTGCACGCGCCCGCCCTTGGCCAGGGCAAGTGTGGCCCCTTCAAACACGGCGGGCGGCGGCACTTTTTGCACCAGCGCATTGATGGTGGTGAGCAAGACGCGCGGGCGTTTGCCCGCTTCCAACAGGCGCGTCAGCGTCGCGACACGTTCGGCGATGATTTCAGGATTGGGCGATACGCGATCATAAGGCAGGCAATCCCACGCCGGAAAACGCAGCACTTCGATTTCGGGGGCGAAGAAGCCCAAAGCCTCTGCCATGCGGGCCATGCGCGCATCATCGCGGCAGACATGGGCGATGGGGGCTTCAATCTCCGCCCGCCGACGCGCCACCAGCAGGGCATCGAAACCCTCCGGCGCGCCATGGATGGTGACGGGCTTCATGGCCCGCCACCGGCTTCGGCCATGATCCGGCGTAACAGCGGGTGGTCATGTTCGGGCGGAATCGGGCGCCGGCCCGAAAGCCAATCGGCCAAATCCACATCCCAGAGTTCCAAGATTTCTTCCAAGGCAGCCACATCGGCATCCGAAAGACTGCTGATATGGCGCGCGACAAAGCCGCCGATCAGGATATCGGTTTCCTTGGTGCCGCGATGCTGGGCGCGAAAGACAAGCCGGCGGCGCCGGGCATCAAGTTCTGTTGGGTCTGGCATATCGCTCTAGTCTCAAGGCGCTGGCATATAGAGGCGGATGGGAATCCTGTCAGCCCGCCCTGAACCGCCCGAGACCGCCGAGGACCCCCTCGCGCGGCTTTTGGCGCCGATTGAAAGCCTGCCGGGGCTGCGCAAGCCAGACTTGCTGGCGCGCGCCGTGGGCGGGGGGCGCGTGCTGGATTTGCTGCTGCATGTGCCGGAACGCGTACAGCATCGCCCGTTGCTGCGCGGCCTGGCCGGGGCAGTAGAGGGCCAGGAAGTGACGCTGGAACTGCGCATCACCGGCGCCCCGGCGCGCAGCGGGCGCGGACCCTGGACGGTGCCGGCGATCTGTGGGGCAGATCCGGTGGCGCTGATTTCCTTCTCGCGCGCCACATGGGCGGGCACGGCGCTGGGCCGCGCCTTCCCGCAAGGCGCTGAACGGCGCGTGGCCGGGCGGCTCAAACCCTATCAGCGCGCCTGGCAATTGGATTTGGATGCGGACCCGCTGGTGGAACCGCCGCATCGCATCCCGCTATGGCAGCCCATGTGGCCGCTGACGGCGGGGCTTTCTTGGCGGAATATGGCGGAGGCGCTGGATGGGGCGCTGAAGGCGCTGCCCGATCTGCCGGAATGGGTGGATGGCCCGCTGCTGAAGCGCGAAACCTGGCCGGGTTTTGCCGAGGCGCTGCGCGCCCTGCATGCGCCGCAGGCTCAAAACGCCGAAACGCCGCGCCGCCGGCTTGGCTATGATGAATTGCTGGCCGGGCAGATCGCCCTTGGTTTGGTGCGGCGCCGGTCGCGCGAAAGGCCCGGGCGCGCACTGATGGGCAATGAAAGCCTGCGCAGCCCTGCCCTGGCCGCCTTTGGCCATGCGCCAACCCCTTCCCAGCTTCAGGCCATGGCCGAGATAGATGCTGATCTCGCGGCACCACGGCGAATGCTTCGCCTGCTGCAAGGCGATGTTGGCGCGGGCAAGACGCTGGTGGCGCTGATGGCCATGCTGCGCGCGGTGGAAGCCGGCGCCCAGGCCGCGCTGATGGCGCCGACGGAATTGCTCGCGCGGCAGCATTTGCGAAGCTTTGAACGGCTTTGCGGCGCGGCGGGCGTACCGGTGGCGCTGCTGGCCGGCAGCGTGAAGGGCAAGGAAAGGCGGCGCGTATTGCAAGGGCTGGCGGATGGCTCGCTGCCCATGGTGGTCGGCACCCATGCGCTGTTTCAGGAAGGGGTCGCCTTCAAGGATTTGGGCCTCGCCGTGGTGGATGAACAGCACCGCTTTGGCGTGGCGCAGCGCCTGATGCTGGCCGAAAAGGGCCAGGCGGCGGATATGCTGGTGATGACCGCAACGCCCATCCCGCGCACGCTTTTACTCACACAATGGGGCGAAATGGCCGTCAGCCGCATGGCGGGCAAACCCGCCGGGCGCCAACCCATCGCCACGCGGATTCTCAGCCAGGAACGCCTGCCGGAGATTGTCGCCCGCCTGCATGAGGCCGTGGCGCGCGGCGCGCGGGCCTATTGGGTGGTGCGTGCCATCACCGGCAGCGAAAAGGATGACAGCGTCGCGGCTGAGGACCGTTTTGCCGAGCTTTCCGCCCATTTCCCTGGCCGTGTTGGCCTTGCCCATGGCTTGCAGGATGTTGCGGTGCGCGAAGCTGC
>JADCFR010000368.1 GCA_020249415.1 Roseomonas sp.
GGAGAGAATCCCCCGATTCGGAGAGAAAAAGCCCAACCATTCCGCCCTTGCACTATCAAGGTTTCTGGCGAAAAGCCCGCAAATACTCGGAAATTTCCAAGCCCACTCAGGGCTGAGAGCATGTTTGCGGAGAGGGAAGTGGCGTCCCGTACGGGATTCGAACCCGTGCTGCCAACGTGAAAGGCTGGTGTCCTAGGCCTCTAGACGAACGGGACAAGGCCGGAAGGCGCGCTCAATAGCCCCTGTTGCGCGCCTCGCCTAGCCCCCCTTGCCCAATTATCGCCCAGGCTTGCCAGAAAATGCCCTTCCGGCTTGTGTGGGTCTCATCCCCAGCTCTGGCGCCCATCATGTCTGACGCTCCCTGCCGGCTTTACCTTATTACGCCGCAACGGCTTGACCCGCTGGTCTTTCGCGATTCCTTAGCTGCGGCGCTCGATGCCGGCGATGTCGCCTGCCTGCAATTGCGCCTCAAGGACGCAAGCGAGGACCAAATCAAGCGCGCAACAGAAATTCTCATGCCTATTGCTGCTGCGCGGGATGTCGCGTTTCTGTTGAATGACAATGCCGCGCTCGCCGCCAAGCTCGGCTGTGATGGCGCGCATCTCGGCCAAACTGATGGCAACCATGTCGAAGCGCGCCGGCTACTTGCGGGGCGCATTCTTGGCATCACCTGCCACGCTTCAAGACACCTCGCGATGGAAGCGGGCGAATTGGGCGCTGATTACGTCGCCTTCGGCGCCTTTTTCCCGACCGCGACCAAGGAAACCAAGCACCGCGCTGCGCCCGATATCCTAGCCTGGTGGCATGAGATGTTCGAAATCCCCTCCGTCGCCATTGGCGGCATCACAGCGGCCAATTGCGCGCCGCTGGTGCGGGCGGGTGCGGATTTCCTGGCCGTTGTCGGCGCGGTTTGGAACCACCCGGAAGGGCCGGCCCAAGGCGTGCGCAGCATGAACGCCGCCATTGCCAAAGCGCGCGCCGCCTAACCGCGGTGCTCCGGCAAATCATACCAAAATATGTTGTAGTCAAAACGGTGTTTTGTACATAAGTCTTGCTGAAGCAGGAAGGCTTTTCGGTCAGGCGTCTGCATGTGGCGACGCTGCTGAAGCGGATGGGCATCGCAGCGATCTACCTGCGTCCGAATACCCCGAAACCGAAACCGGGACACAAAATCTACCCGTATCTGCTCGGGAACGTGCCGATCTTGCGACCCAATCAGGTCTGGGCAATGGACATTACCTACATCCCCATGGCGCGCGGCTTCGCCTATCTTGCCGCCGTCATCGATTGGTTCAGCCGGAAGGTCCTGGCCTGGAGGCTTTCGATCACGCGCGACACAGGTTTTTGCATTGAAGCTCTCGAGGAGGCGCTGGCTTCGCTTGGCCGAAGCATCGATGGCTTCTACAATACTCGCCTATCCCATTTGAGCCTTGACCGGCAGACGCCAGACGAGGCGTATTTTACCGCGCTGCGATCAATCCCGATGGCGGCCGAACAAAGGCAGGAATACACTTAGGAAACGCCCTGGAACTGTTCAAACAAACCGAGCCGGCTCTGCGCAGGCCCTTTCCTTTTGAGGTATCTAGCTGAACTCATAAGGTGCTCGACAAGCCCCCTTTTCCCCCGTCATGCTGGCCCATCAGCTAACCTGGAGCTTCAGCGACCATGCGCCATATCCAGCAACCGGGGCCTGCCGGGCCCGAGCGCATCATCGCCCATCCGGTGCGCGCCCAGGCGGTGGATGTTGAATTACCGCGCGGGGCCAGCCTACTCGCCGCCTTGCACGAACTGGCCCGCACGCATGGGGCAGAGGGCGGGTGCCTCACGCTCTCGGGCGGCGCTTTAGGGCCTTTCGCCTATGTGATCCCGGCGCTGGCGCCTGATCCGTCCCACGCGGCTTATTACAGCGACACTTTCCGCCCAGCGGGCGCCACGCGGCTGGATGTGGCATCCATCACCGTGGGCTTTCGTGATGGCGCGCCCTTCTTTCACTGCCATGGCTTCTGGACCGAAGCCGATGGCCGCGCCGGCGGTGGCCATATGCTGCCAGAGGAAACCGCCATCGCCGCGCCAATCCGCGCGCAGGGCGTGCTGATTTCGGGCGCTCGGTTTGAAGCGCGCCAGGATGCGGAAACCGGCTTCAAGCTTTTCACCCCTGTCGCCACCACGCCGCCAAATGCCGCCAGCGTCAGTGGCATCGCGATCCGGCTTTGCCCCAATCAGGACATCACGGCAGCCCTTGAAGCGGCGGTGGCGAGCGCTGGCTTTTCTGCGGCGCGGCTGCATGGCGGTGTCGGCAGCATCATCGGCGCGCGTTATGCCAATGCGCCGCCCGTGGATAATTTCGCGACTGAAATGCTGATCCGCGATGGCGTGATCCGCCCCGGTGCCACGCGGCTTGATGTGGCCATGGTGGATTTGACCGGACATTTGAGCGCGGGGGTGCTGACGCCAGGCGATAATCCGGTGCTGATGACACTGGAAGCGGTGCTGGTGCCAGTCTGACCGCCGCGTGGTTTCGATGTGAAAAATCTTATCAACTGAACAAAGGAAAGTAGCGTGGAGGACGACGAGTCATCCCACCCAGCGCACTGCGTGCAGCAACAACTTGAAGCCTATAACGCGCGCGACATTGATGCCTTCATGCAGTGGTGGGCTGAGGATTGCTGCTATTATGGCTTCCCGGATCAGCTTCTGGCCAAGGGCGCTGCAGAGATCCGGGAGCGGCATCTTGTACGCTTTCGTGAGGCGAACTTGCACGGGCGGCTGATCACGCGATTATGCGTGGGCAACCTTGTCATTGATCAGGAGGTCGTTACGCGGACCTTCCCGGAAGGCCCTGGCGAGGTTGACGTGATTGCACTCTATGAGGTCGAAGGCGGCAAGATTTCCAAGGCCTGGTTCAAGATGGGAGAGCCCAGGCTCCTGAATGCCTCACCGTGAGCGGTATTGGTGCCACACTAAAGATATTTGCCGCGTTCCAGAATCTCGAGCGTGTATTCCTTATAGGTGATGCCCAATTCCTCGGCGCGCGCGAGACGCCTTAGGGCAATCTCCCGCGGCGGGGTCTTCCAGGCGCGTTTGTGCGCGCGGCGCCAATGCCAGGCGCGCCAGGATGCGTTGACATCTTCTTCTTCCTCCAGCGGAGGGCCACCATTATGGCGGGGCGCTGGCGGGAGCATGTCAGATGCCGCTCACGGGGGGCATGGTGGCGGCGAAGGAAGCGCGGTCTGACGCGCGGTCGAACCAGGCGGCGAGATCCGGCAAGCCACCGCGCCAGGGCCACACGCGGTGGCGCCTTTCGCAATAGCCAAGCACGGCGAGCAGCGCGAGGAAGCCGGCATCAGGCACGGCATAAACGCCACGCGCGACATCATCCTGCAGCGCGGCGGCGATGCGCGCAGCGCGGGCTTCTTCCAGTGCAATCACGCCAGGTGATCTTTCCTGCACCGGGCGGCGCAATTCGCGGTTCCAGACCGCGATGCCATCCAGCATGCCAAGCACGCGGCCATAGGCGGCAAGGCGCCTCCAGCCATCGGCGCCATTACCCAAAAGGCGTTTTTCCGGCGGCACGAGACTATCCAGCACCATCAGAACGGGCGTGGTTTCCGTGACCGTGGTGCCATTGGCTAGCACCAACGATGGCACGCGCCCGACCGGGTTATGCGGCA
>JADCFR010000369.1 GCA_020249415.1 Roseomonas sp.
CGGGCGCCGGGCCGGAAGCCGCCATCAACGCGGGCAAGGCTTGCAATATGGCGGCGCCCGAATCGCGCACCAAAGCCGCCACCGCCGCGCTATCCTTGCGGTCCAGCGCACGGGCCAGGCTGGCGCGCAACGCCGGCGCCAGCGCCGCCGCATCCAGCAAAGCGGGCGTCAGGCTGGGCAGCATCACATCCAGGCTGACAGGGGCAACGCCAATGGCGGCCAAGGCTTCCACCGCCACAATCGCCACCTCCGCATCGGCTTCAATCGCATCGCTGCCGATCACTTCAATCCCAGCCTGGGGAAGCTGGCGTTCGGGCGCCAATTGTGTGCCGCGCACGCGCAGCACCTGCCCTGCATAGCAAAGCCGCAAGGGGCGCGGTTCAGCCGCGAGGCGTGTGGCGGCAATGCGCGCCACTTGCGGCGTGGTATCGGCGCGCAGCCCCATCATGCGCTGGCTGACGGGGTCCATCAGGCGGAAGGTCTGGTCTGCCACCGCAGCGCCCGAACCCGTCAGCAGGCTGTCTTCAAATTCCAACAGCGGCGGCTTCACGCGTTCATAGCCGTGCTGGGCAAAGGCCGCCATCATGGCTTCCACCAAGCCGGCCTCTCGCGCCGCATCGGGCGGCAGCAGATCGGCAAAGCCAGCGGGCAGCAGGGCGGGATTGGGCAAATCTTCGGTCATGAACAGGGGCAGGGTTTGGCAGGGGCGGCGCGGCTCGGCAAGCCCCGCCCCTCACCTCAGCCTGATCGAGTGAAATTACCCCCGCGATCAGGGATCAGCCGCTCGGCATGGCCGTGGCCTGAACCAGTCAGATAGCCATAAAGCTGATGCGCGCCTTCATAGGTCATTTCAATGCCGATCCAGGCAATCAGCGCCACGCCCGCATAGGCAATCCAGCGAAACCGCGCGAGCAGCCGGGCGATGATGGAAGCGGCAACCCCCATCAGAATAATGGAAACCCCAAGCCCCAGGATCAGCATGGGCAGATTGCCGCGCGCAATGCCCGCAATCGCCAGCACGTTATCGAGCGACATGGACACATCGGCGATCACGATCTGCTTCAGCGCCTGCGCCATCGTCTTGCCGCCGGCGCCATCCTC
Source organism: Roseomonas sp. (assembly GCA_020249415.1). Lineage (GTDB taxonomy): Bacteria > Pseudomonadota > Alphaproteobacteria > Acetobacterales > Acetobacteraceae > Neoroseomonas. Next base: position 1,102 of record JADCFR010000369.1, read on the forward strand.
ATGCCCTTCGGGGTCTTCTTCCTCGGCCTTTTCCTCGCGCAATTCCTTGAAGAAGCCATAAGCGATCCAAAGCAGCAAAAGCCCGCCAATCAGCATTAGCCCCGGCACTTCCAGCAGATAGACCGCGAAGATGGAGAAAATCACCCGCAGCACGGTGGCGAAGATCATACCGAACAGGATGGCGCGGGAACGCTGCGCAGCGGGCAGGCCGGCCGCCGCCAGGCCGATCAAAACGGCGTTGTCGCCTGACAAAACGATATTGGCGAACATGATCTGGCCAAACGTGGCCAGATTAAAGTTTTCCAGGATAGTCGAAAAATCCATCACAAGACTCCGGGCACGCAAGCCCGCAGCCACGCGTAAACATTACGCGTCGCGCTGGCCTGCCCCGGCGGGGCAAAGAGTAACCAGAATATGGCGGGGCGTGAAGCCCCGCCGATCAGCCATGGGCAGCAGATGAACCCCGCCGCGCCTGCCGAACCACATCGGCCACGAAGGCCGCGACGCCCGTATAGACCACCAGTTGCAGGAAGGTGACCCCCACCCAAAGCCAGACCGGGAAGACCCCCGGCAGGGCCAGGAAGCCAAGCGGCAGGAAAAGATAGGCATAGGCCTCGGCCACTTGCTGCGTGACCTGCTGGGTGCCCTCATAAATCATCTGGCCCGCCACATACAGGATAATGAGCAGCCCGACCCAGGCAATCCAGCGATGCTTATCGAGCAAGCGCGCAATGAAGGTTGCCGCAACGCCCATCAGCACCACGGAAACCGCAAGCCCAATGATCAGAATATAGGGGTGATCCTTGGCCGCCCCGGCCACCGCGAGCACGTTATCAAGCGACATGGAAACGTCAGCGACCAGAATTTGGGTAATGGCCTGACGCAGCGTCTTTTTCGGCGCGCCTGGCACAGCGCCATTCTCCAGCGCTTCCACCCCCTCATGCTGTTCGGTCACGCTCGCATCACCATGGCTGCCGCCATCGCGCAATTCGCGATACATTTTCCAGCAGACCCAAAGCAGCAAAACGCCACCCGCCAGGACGATCCCAACGATTTGCAGCAATTGCACGGTGATGGACGCGAAGCCGATACGCATCAGGGTCGCCGCGATAATGCCCCAGAAAATCGCCTTTTTGCGCTGTTCCGGCGGCAAGCCCGCCGCCGCCATGCCCACCACGATGGCGTTATCGCCGGCGAGCACAACGTCAATGAACAGAACCATGAGAAGGGGCTGCAGCCAGTCAGGGAACGATTCCAACATTTTGATTTTTCCGGCGTGGGTTGCTTACTGTTACATTCCCAATAGCGAGGCCTTGGCCGGGCCGCAAGCCGGGGCCTCCTGCTTGCCTTGCCGGGCTTATGGGGCCAGAGAAAGGGCGCCTTTCCGGAGTCTCCGCCATGGTCCCGCGCTATTCCCGCCCGCAAATGGAAGCCATCTGGGCCCCCGCCAATCGCTACCGCATCTGGTTCGAGATTGAGGCCCTGGCGGCAGAGGAAATGGGCCGCATCGGTACCATCCCGGCAGAGGCCGCGCGCATCATCCGCGAAAAGGGGGCCCCGCGTGCCGCTGGCATTACGGATGCCGATATCGCCCGGATTGATGAGATTGAACGCGTCACGCGCCATGATGTGATCGCCTTCCTGACCTGGATGGGGGAAGGCATCGGCCCGGAAGCGCGCTTCATGCACCAGGGCATGACATCTTCCGATGTGCTGGATACCTGCCTTGCCGTGCAAATGACGCAAGCCGCGGATTTGCTGATTGCGGATCTGGATGCGCTGCTCGCCGCGCTGAAGACCCGCGCGATGGAGCATAAATTCACCCCCACCATCGGCCGCAGCCACGGCATTCATGCCGAACCGACCACTTTCGGCCTGAAGCTTGCCGGGCATTACGCTGAATTCGCGCGCAACCGCGCCCGGCTGGTCGCGGCGCGGGCCGAGGTCGCCACCTGCGCCATTTCCGGCCCTGTCGGCACTTTTGCCAGTGTTGACCCGCGCGTTGAGGCCTTTGTCGCGGCCACGCTTGGCCTTTCGGTGGAACCGGTCTCGACGCAAGTCATCCCGCGCGATCGCCATGCGGCGTTCTTCGCCGCGCTGGCCGTGGTGGCCAGCGGCATCGAACGGCTCGCGACCGAAGTGCGCCATTTGCAAAGAAGCGAAGTGCGCGAGGCCGAGGAATTCTTCCATGCCGGGCAGAAGGGTTCTTCCGCCATGCCGCATAAGCGCAACCCAGTGCTGAGTGAAAACCTGACCGGGCTCGCGCGGTTGGTGCGCGGCTATGTGGTGCCAGCGCTGGAGAATGTCGCCCTTTGGCATGAACGCGATATCAGCCATTCATCGGTGGAACGCGTGATCGGCCCGGATGCGACGATTGCGCTTGATTTCGCGCTGATGCGCCTGACCGGGATGATGGAAAAGCTCACCATCTATCCCGCGCGCATGCAGGCCAATCTGGAAAGCCTGGGTGGCGTTGTGCATAGCCAGAAGGTGCTGCTGGCACTGACCCAGGCGGGCATGAGCCGGGAAGATGCCTATGCCACCGTGCAACGCTGCGCCATGGCCACCTGGCAGGCTTTGGGCAGCGCGGGGGCCAAGGATTTCCGCGCCAATCTTTTGGAAGATGCCGGCGTGGCCGCGCTGATGGATGGCGCGGCCCTGGATCGCGCCATGGATCCCGCGCGCGATTTTGGCCATGTCGAGACCATTTTCGCGCGGGTTTTTGGTGGGTAAGCGTTAAAACCGCAAAGGCGTCGCGCGCACCACCAAGGGCAGGCGCCGCACTTCCGCCAGCACCGCTTCCGGCATTGGGCCATCCAGCCCAACCAGGCAGATGGCGTCGCCCCCCGGTGCGGCGCGGCCCAGATGCAGCGTGCCGATATTGATGCCCGCTGCCGCGAGCGCCGTGCCGAAACGCCCGATGAAGCCGGGCTTATCCTGATTGGTCACGTAAAGCATATGCGGCGCGAAATCAGCTTCCACCGCAATGCCCTTGATCGCCACCAGACGCGGCTTGTTTTCCGCAAGCAAAGTGCCCGCGATGGAGCGCTGCCCCTGATGGGTGCTAACCGTGATGGTGAGCAGGGTTTGATATTCGCCGCGCCGTTCCAGCACCGTTTCCGCCACGTCAATGCCGCGTTCCTTCGCCAGCACTGGCGCATTCACCATATTCACCGCGCCCATTTGTGGCGTCAGCACGCCGGCCAAAGCCGCCGCCGTCAGCGGGCGACGGTTCAGCTCCGCCGCATGGCCTTCATATTCAATGCGGATCGCCTTGATCGCATCATCCTGCCCGGCTGAAAGCTGCCCCGCCATGGAACCGAGCAAGCGCGCCAATTCCATATAGGGTTTCAGGCGCGGCGCTTCTTCCGCGGTGACGCTTGGCATATTGATGGCGTTGGAAACCGCGCCAGTCAGCAGGAAATCCGACATTTGTTCGGCGACTTGCAGCGCGACATTCTCCTGCGCCTCATTCGTCGCCGCGCCAAGATGCGGGGTACAGACCACATTTTCCAAGGCGAAAAGCGGGCTGTCGGTAGCGGGTTCGACCTCGAAAACATCAAGCGCCGCGCCGGCCAAATGGCCGGATTGCAGCGCCTCGGCCAGCGCAACCTCATCCACCAGGCCGCCGCGCGCGCAATTGATCAGCCGCGCGCCCTTTTTCATACGTGCGATATTCTCACGCGAGAGGATATTGCGCGTCTGCTCGGTCATGGGCGCATGCAGCGTGATGAAATCAGCCCGCGCCAGCAATTCAGGGAGTTCCACCTTCTCCACACCGATTTCCACGGCGCGTTTTTCCGAAAGGAAAGGATCGAAGGCAATCACCTTCATCTTCAACCCATTGGCGCGATCAGCGACAATGCCGCCGATATTGCCGCAGCCGATCAGGCCAAGGGTTTTGGCGAAAAGCTCCACCCCCATGAAGCGATTCTTTTCCCATTTGCCCGCCTTGGTGGAGGCCGAGGCTTCCGGCAATTGCCGCGCCAGTGCGAACATCATCGCAATGGCGTGTTCGGCGGTAGTGATCGCATTGCCGAAGGGCGTATTCATCACGACAACACCGCGCGCGGTGGCGCTGGTGACATCCACATTATCCACGCCAATACCGGCGCGGCCCACCACTTTCAAACGAGGTGCCGCTTCCAAAACTTCCCGCGTGACCTTGGTGGCGGAACGCACCGCAAGCCCATCATACGCACCAATAATGGCGCGGAGTTCGGCGGGCGTCAGGCCAGTTTTCACATCGGCTTCAATGCCGCGCTCACGAAAAATCGCAACCGCGGCGGGGCTGAGCTTGTCGGAGATCAGAACGCGCGGCATCGGCCTCACGCCCCCGCCATTTCGGCCTGCACGCTGGCCAAGGCCCAATCGAGCCACGGCAACAGCGCCTTGATATCTGCCGTTTCAACCGTGGCACCACCCCAGATGCGAAGCCCCGGCGGCGCATCACGATAAGCGCCGGCATCCAGCGCCACACCTTCCTTCTCCAGCAAGGAAGCGATCTTCTTCGCCGCCGCCGCCTGGGCTTCCGCCGACAGCGCCGCGAACCAAGGCGCGGTGATGGTCAGGCAGATGGAAGTGCAGGAACGTGTCGCTGCATCCTGTGCGAGGAAGCCATAGCCAGCCCCCGCCGCGACCCAATCCGCAATGGCAGCGAGATTGGCTTCGCTTCGCGCAATCAACCCCTGCAACCCGCCCATGCTTTCCGCCCAACGGAGCCCATCCAAGGCATCCTCAACGCAGAGCATGGAAGGTGTGTTGATGGTTTCGCCCTTGAAAATACCCTCGCTGAGTTTGCCGCCGCTGCTGAGGCGAAAAATCTTCGGCATGGGCCAGGGCGGCGCGTAGCTTTCAAGCCGCGCGACAGCGCGGGGCGATAGCGCCAACATGCCATGCGCGGCTTCCCCGCCCAGCACCTTCTGCCAGGACCAGGTCACCACATCCAGCCTCGCCCAGGGCAAATCCATCGCGAAGGCCGCGCTGGTTGCGTCACAAATCGCCAGCCCTTCGCGATCGGCGCTGATGAAATCCGCATTCTTCAGGCGCACACCGCTGGTCGTGCCATTCCAGACAAAAACCACATCGCGCTTGGGATCAACCGCGCCAAGATCAGGCAGCTTGCCATAGGGCGCATCAATTACGCGCGCATCGGCAAGCTTCAATTGCTTCAGGATATCGGTCGCCCAATCCTTGGAGAAGGATTCCCACACCAGCACATCAACGCCGCGCGCACCGAGCATGGACCACATCGCCATTTCCACCGCGCCCGTGTCAGACGCCGGCACAATGCCCAGCCGCCAATCGGCAGGCATCCCAAGGATCGCTTTGGACAGCGTAATCACCTCAGCGAGCTTCGCCTTGGGTGTGGCGGCGCGGTGGCTGCGGCCAAGCAGCGCGCCTTCCAAAGCTGCCAGCGTCCAGCCGGGACGCTTGGCGCAGGGGCCAGAGGAAAAACGAGGATTGGCCGGGCGGATCCCCGGCTTGATGGCGCTTGCCATGGTGCGGCTCCCTTCCAGAAGCGAATGCGCCCCGGTGGGGGGGCGTGGCCCGGCTTCTGGTTACGCCTGGGAAGGGGCGGGAATCAAGGGCAAGGCGCGAAAGTAAGTGTGGCGCAGCGCATAGTCTTGCGCCATGCTCCCCGCGCCAAGGGGCGCCATGACCCCTGAAAACTGGGAGGTTTCGTGATGGATCGTCGCAAGCTGCTGGCGCTGACCGCGCTTTCACCCATCGCCGCGCCGGCGATGTTGCGCGGCGCCATCAGCCCTGCTGCGGCGCAGGCGCCTTGGCCCAATCGGCAAATCCGCATGGTGATCCCCTGGCCACCTGGTCAGGCGACAGATGTGGTCGGGCGGCTTGCCGGGCAGCGCCTGTCGGAACGCTTGGGCCAGGTGGTGGTACCGGAAAACCGCCCCGGCGCGGGCGGGCAGATCGGCACGGATTTGGTGGCCAAGGCGCCGCCCGATGGTAATGTGATCCTCTCGGCCTCGATCGGGCCGATCTCCTTCAGCCCGCTGGTGCAGCGCACGCCCTATGATGTGGAGCGCGAATTGGCGCCGGTGGTGATTTTCGGCATCGCGCCCTTCATGCTGCTGGTGAAGCCCGATTTCCCGGCGCAGGATTTACGGAGCTTCATGGCGCTGGTGAAGGCCAATCCCGGCAAATACAGTTATAATTCCTCGGGGATTGGTGGCGCGCAGCATCTGGTGTGCGCGCTGTTCTTGGCGAAATCAGGCTTGGATGCGCTGCATGTGCCCTTCCAGGGCAGCGGGCCGGCGCTCGCAGCCTTGCTTGGCGGGCAGGTGGATTTCGGCTTTGACACGCCGGCTGCCGCTGGCCGGCTGGTGCGCGATGGGCAGTTGAAGGCGCTCGGCCTTAGCACCGGCAAACCCTCGGCCCAGGTGCCGGGGATTCCGCCGGTCGCGGCTGTGGGCGGTCCGGCGGATTATGATGTCGGCGGCTGGAATGGGCTGATGGTGCCAGCGGGCACGCCGCGCCCGATCATTGATCGCCTCTATACGGAAATCCGCGACGGTATGGCCGTGCCGGAAGTGCGCCAGCGTTATGAGGCGGTGGGCTTCGATGTTGACCCGCTGGGGCCAGAGGCCATGCTGCAACATATGCGGAAACTCTGGGGCGAATTCGGCCCCTTGATCCGGCAATTGGGCATCCGCGCGGAATAGCGCCGGATCAAACCCCCAATTCGCCCAGCATAATCGCCTCAACCTCCGCCCCTGCCGGCAAGGCGGGGGCGAAGGGCGCGCGCAGCACCAAAGCCTCGGCGCGCGCCAGTGTCGCCAGCATCGAGCTATCCTGCACCGGGAAGGGCCGCACCATGAGGCGCCCTTCGGCGTCGGCATCCAGGCTCGCGCGCAGGAAATCGGCGCGCCGGTCATTTTCGGCCAGGGCGGTAGCGCAGATCACACGCCGGCTTGGCGTAGGTGCGCCGGGCAGGCCGGATAGCCGCGCCAGCGCTGGCAGCAGGAAGATAATGGCGCAGACGAGCGCCGAGACCGGATTGCCCGGTAGCCCCAGCACCGGCACGCGGCCCAATCGCCCCCAGATCAGGGGCTTGCCCGGCCGCATGGCGATTTTCCAGAAGCCGAGTTCAAACCCCTCGCCGCCGAGTGCTTGCTGGATCAGATCATGCTCACCCACACTGGCGCCGCCGGTGGTCACCAGCATGTCATAAGCCTGGGCAGAGGCGGCGACATCCGCAATGGCGCTGGCATCATCGGGCGCGATGGGCAGGATGATGGGGTCTCCGCCCGCCGCGCGAATCAAGGCGGCCAAGGCATGCGCGTTGGAACTGACAATGCCACCGGGCGGGATGGGGTCTCCGGGCAGTGCGATTTCATCCCCGGTCGCCAGAATGCCGATACGCGGGCGCCGATGCACGGCAAGCCAGGGGTTATTGCTGGCCGCAGCCAAGCCGATATCGCGCGCCGTCAGGCGCCGGCCAGCGGCGAGCAGCGCTTCGCCTTCGGCGAAATCCAGGCCGCGTTTGCGCACCCAGCGCCCAGGTGTCACGCTTTCCTTGACCAGTACCGCGCCATCGGCGGCTTCGGCATCTTCCTGCAACAGGATCGCATCGGCCCCTTCGGGCACAAAGCCGCCGGTGAAAGATCGGAAGAGCAC
>JADCFR010000037.1 GCA_020249415.1 Roseomonas sp.
ACGGCGCTGCCTTTGGTGATTGGCACCTTTCCCTTTGGGTTGGTGGTGGGGGTGATTTCGGACCAGAAAGGGCTATCCTGGCTGGAAACCGTGCTGATGGCGGCGCTGCTCTTCGCGGGGTCCTCACAATTGCTGGCCTTGGAGCTTTGGTCGGAACCGGCGCCGATTTTGGCCGCCACCATTGCCGCCCTTGTGGTGAATATCCGCATGGCGCCGATGGGCGCGGCACTCGCGCCTTGGTTGGACAAGCTGCGCGGTGTGCAGCTTTGGGGCAGCCTGGCCTTCATGGTGGATCACGCCTTCGCGCTTTCCGCCGCCGAGCAACGGCGTGGCGGACGCGATGCCGGGTATCTGCTCGGCATTGGTGTGACGCTGTGGTGCTTTTGGAATATCTCGGTCGGGCTTGGGCATATCATGGGATCGGCGGTGCGGTTTCCAGCGGGGCATCCGCTCTATTTCGCGGCCATCGCGACCTTCGTGGCGATCCTTGTGCCGCTTTGGCGCGGGGTGCGCCGTGATTTCTGGCCTTGGTTGCTGGCGGGCGTCTTGGCATTGCTGGCCTGGAAGGCAGGGCTCGGTCAGCCCTGGCCGCTGCTGATCGGCGCCTTTGCCGGCGCTGCGCTGGGGGCGTGGTTGGAGCTGCGCCGGGAATGACGCTCCGCCCTGATGTGCTGCTTGCCATTATCGGCATGGCGCTGGCGACTTATCTGTGCCGCGCTGGCGGTTATGCGCTGTTTCGCGCGCTACGTCCGCCGCGTTATGTGGAAGTGGTCTTGCAGCATCTGCCGGGGCCGATTTTCATGGCCTATGCCATGCCGGCGCTCGCGGCGTATGGCTGGAAGGGTTGGGTGGCGGCAGTGGCGGTGGTGGCGGTGCAATATGCCTCGCGCAGCCTGGCGGCGGCGATCCTGGTTGGCGTTGGTGCCATGGCGGGGCTTGGCGCGCTGGAAGCCTGGTATCTTGCGCGCTGAGGCGACACTTTCGCGCATTGGTGCACCGGGACTTCTGGTGCTGGTCATTATCGCCATCGGCACGCTGATTGTGCCGCTGGATACCTCGGTGAATATCGCCTTTCCCGCGATCACGGCGCGGTTTGATCTTGGGCGCACCGGCATTCAATGGGTGGTGATCTGCTATGTGCTGACCTATGGCAGCCTGATGCTGGGCATTGGCCGGCTTGGCGACATTTTTGGTTATTTGCGCGTATTTCGCTTGGGGCTTGCCTGGAGCATTCTGGCCTTCATCCTTTGCGCCACGGCTGAGAACTACGCTTGGCTTTTGGCCGCGCGCGTCATGCAGGGGATTGGCGCCGCGCTGGTGATTGGCTGTGGGCCGGCGCTGGCGACCAGCCATTTCACCGAGGATTTGCGCCCGCGCATTCTGGGCTTTTACGCCTTTGGCTTTGCCGCCGGCGGCGGGTTGGGGCCATTGATTGGTGGCGTGCTGGTGGAGCATTTTGGCTGGTCGGCTGTCTATTGGTATCGCGCACCTTTGGCTGCTTTTGCGCTGGCCTTGAGCGTGTTTCTGCGCGCCCCACCACGCGCGGCAGAGCGCGAGCGTTTTGATCTGACCGGCGCCGTGCTGATCACGGGCATGATGTGCTGCCTGCTGCTGGGCATTAATCGCGCGCCGGATATTGCGGCGGGGAATCCCTTATCCTTGGCGCTGGCCTTTGGGTTTTTGGTGTTGGGCTGGTGGTATGGAAGGCATGCGCGGCGCATCGCAAGGCCAGTAATTGCGCTCAAGTTTTTTCGCGATGCGGATTTCCTGTTTGCCTGCATTGCAACAGCCGTGGTGAATTTTGCCTGCTTCGCGGTGCTGTTGTTCCTGCCCTATTTGCTGCTGCATGGCCTAGGCCTGCCAGGAGGTTGGGGCGGGCTGGTGCTGGCCATTGGGCATTTGGCAGCGATGGCGGCATCGCCCTTTGCCGGGGTCTTGCTGGCGCGCATCAGCGCGGCGCGGCTGGCATTGATTGGTTCGGTGATGACCGCGCTTGGGCTTTGGCTGATTGGGGCCATTGGCGCTTCAGGCGGCGCGCTTTTCCTGCTGGTGGCCGCGCTCGCCTTGCAAGGCATTGGCCTTGGCCTGTTTCAGGTGAGTGTGACCGATCTATTGCTGGAACGCATGCCGCGTGAGGATCGTGGTGTCGCGGGCAGCCTTTCGCAGGTATCGCGCACGCTGGGTGTGGTGACGGCGGCTTCCCTGCTGAGCACGGTTTTCGCTGCGCTTGAGGTCGCAGGTGTGGCGCGCGGGCTTCTGGCGATGGAGGCGTTTCGCGCGGCCTTTGGCAGTATTTTTGCCTTTGGCGCGGCACTGGTAGCGGCGCAAATCCTGGTTGGGTTATTCGTCAAGCGACGCTAACCGCGGAAGGTCGCGCATCGGTCATCGAACATGCCGGTTTGTAGGATGAGACCGGCAAAGATGCCGGCCAAAAAACCTTAGCGTCCACCCAAAGGACCCCGGCCCATAAGGGCCGGGGTATTACGGGGTCAGGTAAGCCCTGCCCCCTGCCCTCACCCGCCGCGCTTCGCCCGCTTCGCCCGCGCGAGCCCCTCACCACGGAGCGCGATGCGCCCATGGATCAGGTCAAGCGCCAGGCCCTCACGCAGCACCGGCAGGCAGGCTTGCTTGTCATACTGACCCGCCGAGCGCCCCGCCTCAAAGTCGAGGAACAGCCCCG
>JADCFR010000370.1 GCA_020249415.1 Roseomonas sp.
ACCCCTTCCGTGACACCCTGCCGCGCGGCGAGAATATCGACCAAGCTTTCCCCGCGCCCGAGCGCCATGCCGAGTGACGTATTTCGGCTGCCCGCCCCCGTCGCCGTCAGCAGCAAATCGCCCAGCCCCGAAAGCCCCGCCACCGTATCGGCGCGCCCGCCCAGCGCGCTGGCGAGGCGCGCAATCTCCGCAAGCCCGCGCGTGATCAGCGCAGCGCGCGCATTCTCGCCAAGGCCCGCACCCATTACGGCGCCGGCGGCAATCGCGATCACATTCTTGGCCGCACCGCCGATCTCGGCGCCCACCGGATCATCGCCGCCATAAAGCCGAAACCCCGCCGACCCAAGCCGCGCCACGCCAAGCGCGCGCAAGCCGGCATCCTGGCTGGCGACCACCGCGGCGGCGGGCAGGCCGCGAGCAATTTCATGGGCGAAATTGGGACCGCTCAGCACGCCAGCGATGGCATCGGGATGCGTTGCGCTCAGGATTTCGAGCGGCAGCATCAGGCTGCCTGCCTCCACCCCCTTGGCGCAGATCAGCACGGGGGCGGGCAGCGCTGGCAGGCTGTGCAGCACGGGACGCAGCGCTTGCGCCGGCACTACCAGCAGGATCAGCGCCGCGCCATCCAGCGCCTGCCCTGCATCGGCGGTGATGCTGATGCCATGGGGCAAGGTGACGCCCGGCAGCAGGCGTTCATTCGCGCGGCTTTGTTGAATGAGCATCGCGCGCGCCGGATCACGCGCCCAGAGCATGGCGCACTGCCCTGCACGATGCGCCTGAATGGCAAGCGCAGTGCCCCAGGCGCCCGCCCCGATAATGGCGATGTGATCCTTCATGGCGCGAGCCAGGTCACGGCGCTGCCCGCGCCCGCCTCATCAGCGCCAAGCCCGGCGAGCAGGGCGGGCAGGATTGCGGCGGCGTCTTCGGCAAAACCTTGCGGAGGATTGGCAATCACCAAACCGCTGCCATTAAGCCTTTGCGGATCGGTCGGTTCGCGTAACCACAATTCAGCCGCCAGCAGCGGCGCCACACCCGCTTCCATCAGCGCGTGGTGAAAACCCCGCACCGGCGCGCGATGCTTGATGGGATACCAGGCGGCGATGATGGCAGCGCGGAAGCGATGGCGCAGCATGGCCATGGCTTCCGTGATGCGACCATAATCGCCTTCCTGTTCAAAGGGCGGGTCAATCAGCACCAGGCCGCGCTTTTCAGGAAAAGGCGTCAGCGCGCGCAAGGCTTCCCAGGCATCGCGCTTATGCACGGCAACTGCTGTATCGCGCTTGAAATGCGCCTTCAGCTTGGCGTGATCTTCCGGGTGCAACTCCACCGCCATCAGCCGATCCTGTGGGCGGAGCGCGGCGCGGATCAGCGTGGGTGATCCTGGATAGAAGGCCGGAAAGCCCGCCTGCTTCAAAGTTTCAAGGAATGGCGCCAGCGCTGTGTTGGTGCTTTCCACAAGCCGCAAGGCGCCGCGCGCCGCTTCACCGGTGCGGGCGGCTTCCGGTGCGGTCAGATCATAAATACCGCAGCCGGCATGCGTATCCAAAACCGCAAAAGGCGCGGGCTTGCGCTTGAGTGCCGCCAGCAGTGACAGCAACAAGCTATGTTTGAGGCAATCCGCATGATTGCCGGCATGAAAGGCGTGTCGGTAATTCATGCATCGCCTGATGGGGCAGGGCGCGGCGCGGCGCAATGGGCAAGGGCGGAAAACCTTAAGGCGCGGCCGCACCAAAAAGCCATTTGGCCGAGACGAATACCAGAAAGCTTGGTGAATCATCCCCGATGCCCGCTCCGGCCCCTGCTGCCAGGATCGGGCCCCTTCCACCCAAGCGATGCCAGAGCCCGGCCGTCACGATGTTCTGATCCTTCTCGCCGCGATCCTGCTGGTTGCGCAAATAACTCACGCCAAGCGAGGTATCTTCCCCGATGCTTTGCGCCAAGCCGGCGGCGAATTCATAGCGACCTGCCCTCTCGCGCGGCATCGCATTGAATAACTCAGACCAGCCGGCATTGAGCGAAAGTGCCAGCGGGCGCGGGCCTTCGATGATGGTCTTGCTGAGCAGGCCGATAATCTGCCCGCTCTGGGATGGCCCGCTGGTCTCGCCATAGGCTGTGCGCACTGAACCGAAAACACCCATCGCCGGGCGCCAGCCTTCCTCTTCCATGAATTGCCATCGCAGACCGAGTTGCGAAAGCCCGCCCCACACGCGCGCCGCGTCATCTGATGGATAAGGCGCTGCCGGACCGCGTTCCAGAGTTTGCGCAAAACGCAGATCAAGGCCGCGAAGCAGGCCAGCTTCCGCTTCAAGCGCACCGCCATAAAGATCCCGATTGGCGCCATCTCGTGCCCGCGTATAGCCAAGGCCAAAGCTCAGTGTTTGGCCGCCAATGGCGGTGGGCGCGGCACCAATAATGCCAAAAGGATCTTCCAGAAGCGGCTCCGCCGCAACCGGCGACGTCCCACAGAACATCGCGAGCATGGCTGCCAAAAAAATACTCCTGAATCGTAACAAAATGGTGCGCCCCATGCTCTTGGCTCCGATCAGTAAAGCGATGGAAGGGGCGCCGCAGCGACTCGGCACCGGTGAGGGCAGTCTAACGCCTGAATATGGATGGTGAAAACTTCGGCGGCAGCAGGGATGGGGGCTGTCCTGCTCTCCGCTGCGCTGGTCCTTGATCGCTACGGCCAGGCGCTATCGGCGCGCTGGCTGCGCCGGTGTTGCAGGTGGCAAGACGGATTTCAGATCAGCCAAAGCCTGTTCGCGGCTTGGCGGATTGCCATTGCTGACCGCGACCATATGCCGTGCTGCAATGCGCGCCAATTCCGGCAGATACAGCACATTCTGCGCCTGCAATTCCTGCTGCACCACATTACCGGCATCCGCGATGCGCAGCCGGTCCGCACTACGGCCAATGGCAAGCACGCTCCGCAAATAACTCGCAATCAATTCCTGGGCGCGCGCGGGCTGGCCTTCCGCCTGGCTGCGCAGCGCCGCTTCAATACGCGCCATGGTATTGGTGATTTGCTGCGTGCGTTCCTGTTGCCGACGGAGCGCCGCCTGCACATCGGCCTGTGTTGCAGCCGCGATGCGGCCCTGATCTTCAGCCAAGGTGCGCTGCGCCTGCACGGTTTCCGCCTGCACGCGCGCAAAGGCGCTCAGCAATTCGCCAAAACCCTCCGCTAGCAGGATTTGTCGGCCGATTTGCGCCGCAGCGGCGATCTGGCCTTGGATGGCCTGCATTTCCTGATCATTGCGTTCACGCTGCGCAGTGCGCAGCGCCGCGCCTACACGATCAATCCCCTGGCGCAGCGCTGGGTCTGGCGTGTCGTTCTTCAACACTTCCAACAGTCGTGCCGGGTCTTCGCTGGCATTGCCACGCGATTGCGCTTCAGCTTCAAACGCCGCGCGCAATTGCGCGGGGCGCTGATCGCTGCTGGTGGCAACCAAAGCAAGCACCGGGCGAAAGCCGAGGCTGCGCAGCCGCAGCGCTTCGCCATTGCGATCAAGCGGCGGCAATTCCACACGCAGGCTTGAACGGATTTGATCTTCTGGCGTCAGGAAATCCCCGCCACGCGCCACCATGCCCCCGGCCTGCCCATGCGGCCGGCCAACGCGATTGAGCCGATAAGGTTCCAGCACCCATTCCGCAACATTGCCGAGGATATCGAAAACCCCAAGCGGATTGGGTTCCAGCATGCCAATGGGCCGCACCCGCCCGCCTGAGGATCTTGTGCCCTGAAACCAGACATGGCGCTGCATGCCTTCCGCCATGGGGAATACGCGCGCGCTGAAATCCGCCTCTGATACCGCCGCGCCACCGCGCGCGGCGAATTCCCATTCATCTTCCGTCGGCAGACGCACAAAGGCGCGCGCATCATCGCGCATTGGCAAGGCATCACGCGCATTGCGCGCAAGCCAGGCGGAATAACGCAGCGTGAAGCCAATCGCCTCATGCCAGGCGATATCCGCCTGTGGCAGGCGTCCGGCCGTTGCAGGCGTTGGGCAAGATTCACTGGTTACAGCGCTGTATTGATCGCGCGTTACCTCATACTTGCCGATATAGTAGCGCGGCGGTGCTGCGGCATCGCTGCCGCGAAACGGGCCGGCAATGAAGCTCTGGCGCAGGAATTCGCTGTAATTGGTCGCCGCATCGGACTGACCCAACATGGCGGGCCGATCCGCGAGCAAGCCCTGCCCAAGCGGCGTGGGCACTGGGCGGAATACCATGGCGCCGCCGCAAGGCATGGGCAGGATCAGATCATCGGGGATGGGTTTGGGGTTCCAGAATTCCGCCGCCCATCTTTCCTGCGCCCGCGCTGCTTGTGGCAGATTTGCTGCCATGGCGATTAAGGCGATGATCAGCTTACGCATCGCGAAGCCCCTCTGCAGGTTCGATCCGGGCGGCGCGATACCCGGCAAAAGCGGCGGATAGCGCCGCGCCAAAAAGGCTGACAAGCAAGGCAAGCAAAAGATGCTCCGCCGCAATGACACAAAGCGCCCGCCCGCCCGCAGGCTTGGCACCACCGAGCGGCAGGCGATTCACCAGCCCCGCCACGGTCAGCGCCAGCAAGCCCGCCAAGGCCGCGCCAGCAGCAGCGATGATCAGCGCCTGGATCAGCGGGAATACCACCAGATCACGCCGCGAAAGCCCAATCAGTCGGAGCAACGAAAGATCACGCTGTTTGCGTTCCACATTGGCATAAAGCCCAACCCCGAGTGACACGAGATACCCAAGACCACCCAAGCCCGCGAGCAAGGCGAATAGCAGCGTGAGGCTGCGATCAAGGCTGAGCAAGCCTGCCACCTGTTCGGCCAGCGTTTCAACATCCACGCCCTCGCGCCGCAGATCATGGTCAATTCGGGTCACATCTTCCAGCCGCCGCGCATGGGCACGAAAGCCGGAAAAAATTCGTGCCGGATCATCTGTGATATCGGCAGGGTTTGTGGTGGCGGGCAGCGCGCCATCGGTGAAGCCATCCACCAGCAGCAATATCTTAAGGTCCACAAAAACGCCGTCTCGCCCAAAGGCGCTGGGCGGTGCGATGGCCGCGACAGTGACCGGCAGATTCAAGACTTCCCGCGCGCTGGCATCACCGCGAATGGCGCGCAGCGTCACCTGCATGCCCGGTTGCAGATCAAGCCGCGCTGCGAAGGAAGCGCTTGGGATGATCTGGCGCGGCGCAATGCTGGGCAGGCCCTGCAGCAAGGGATCGCCCGCGGCGGTGGCGAGCAATTCCGCGCGCAGCACCGTGCCCAGGCGCGCGGGATTTTCGAAGCGCGCTTCGGTATTCAGGCTGCGAATACGTGGAATGACGAAAGCAATATCAGGCCGCGCGGCAAGGCGTGTGAGGAACGCTGCATCGAAATTGCGATTGGCCGCATTCACCACCATGCGGCTGCGCGGATTATCAATCAGCTCCGCCCGCAACCCATCAATCACGCCCTGCTTCAAGCCAAATAGCACAATTAGCGGCGCCAGCACCGCCGCAAGGCCGATCAATGAACAAAGCGCCAGCGTGCGTTCATGCAAAAGATCACGCAACGAAAGCCCTGCCAGTAGCCCGGTATGTCTTCTCATGCCGGTACATCTGCG
>JADCFR010000371.1 GCA_020249415.1 Roseomonas sp.
GCATGTCGGATTCGATCAGCCAATCCTATAGCTTCCCCGCCGCACCCGAACCGCAGCTCACCATGGTGCAGATCTGGCCGGATGCGAATGAAATCGGCCGCGTCTGGCGCGTGGATTTGCCGATCGCGGCTGATCCGCTCGCGGTCATTCGTGGCTTGCTTGCGCGCAATGCCCCGGAAGCGAGTGAGGCGCGCAAGCGCTGGGTCTCGGGCCTTAATGCCATTCACCGCGAGCTGCTCGCCCCCGAATGGGACAAGATGGAAGATGGTGTGAATTTCGGCGCGGTTTGCGCCGCCGCGGCACGGCATGTGCCGCGTGATGCGGCGATTACGTCAGATGCCGGGAATTTCTCATCCTTCCTGCATCGCTATTTTCCCTTCCGGCAAACGCAGTGTTTCCTCGCTTCCGTGGTCGGTGCCATGGGGGCGGCGGTGCCGATGGCGGTCGCCGCCGCCCTGCGGCGCAAGGGCAAGCGCGCGGTCGCCTTTGTGGGCGATGGCGGCATTCTGATGACGGGCAATGAAATCGCGACTGCGGTGCGCGAGGGTGTCGCGCCGGTGATCATCCTGTCCGATAATTCCTGCTACGGCACCATCGGCATGCATCATGAAGGCCGCTATCCGGGCCGCGCCTATGATGCCGCGATCCGGCTTGCCAATCCGGATTTCGTCGCCTGGGCCAAGGCCTTTGGCGCGGCGGCGGTTGCCATTGAAACGGAAGATCAAATCGAAGGTGCCTTGGCGGAAGCTTTCGCCATCACGGATCGTCCGGTGCTGGTGCATGTGAAGTCATCTGCCATGCAGGCTTCCGCCTGGCGGAAGCGGACAATGCCCTTGCCGGCAGCATGAATTGGTGTGGTCGGATCCGCCTTGATGCGATGCGGGTCCGATTTCACTGACTGTATGTACTTTCCGTAATCTTGATGGCATCTGCCCCCGGTTCACCTTGATCATTGCCCCGTTTCTTATCTGAATTTCAATGCCTGCATGTTGCGCAGGCACAATTTGTCTGTGTGGCATTAAAGGCTCGAAAAACTTTCTTCCTTAAACTGATCCTCGCAGCACAGTGATCGCGTTCATGCGCCATCATCAGTGCGAGCCACTTGCGAAGGGAAGTTTTGGATGATGAAAAAACTCATGGCGCTCGGTTTGGCGCTTGGCTTGGTTGCAACGCCTGCTCTGGCACAAGTCGAATTGGGCAGTGGCTTTTCGGTCACCGGCTCCGCAGTCGGGCAGAGCGATTACATGTTCCGCAATATCAGCCAAACACGCAATCGCCCCGCCGCGCAGGGCAGCCTGGAGCTTTCCCATGAAAGCGGTTTTTTTATTGGTGGCTTCGCCAGCAATGTCGCCTTTGTCGGCACCGACGCGCGCCAGGAAGTGGATGGGCTGGCCGGCTTCCGCTTTGAACTGAGCGGCCTCAAGGTTGATATTGGCGGCGTTTACTACGCCTACCCCGGCTATACCGCGCAGCCCGGCCAATATGATCTCGCCTTCGCTGAAGGTGTGATGAAGCTTTCTTATGAGATTGATGCCGTGACGCTGCTCGGCACCGCGGCCTATTCGCCGGATTTCTTCGGCAGTTCCGGCACGGGCGTTTGGCTTGAAGGCGGCTTTGATTGGAAGACGCCGGTGTTTGATGTCACGCTTTCGGGCCGGCTTGGTCATCAATGGATCGAACGCAATAACCGCTTCGGGGCGCCGGATTACCTTGCCTATGGCATCTTCCTGCAGCGTGACATTGCGGCGGGCTTTTCGGTGAGCCTTGGCTATTACGGCACCGATATCAACCAGAAGGAATGCCTTGATTTGAAGATCTGCGACAATCGCTTCATGGCTGGCCTGACCTGGAAGTTCTGAACCGCCCAAAAGAACCCGCCCTGATCTTCGACCCGGGCGGGTTTTTCATGTCGCGAAGCCTTCACTCCGCCGCGATGCGGCTTGGGTCAAGCACCACTTGTGGAATATCATAGCGGCGCAAATCGCCATAAAGCCGCGGCAGATCGGCTTCGAACAGGCCGCGCGTCACGCCGGCCGCCAAGCGCGGTGCGGCCATGGTCATGGCATTGATGGAAGAACCTGCCGGGCCGAAGGACATGGTGGTGCCGATGCCGAATAGATGGATATCGCGAATCCAGGGCGTCTCACCGGCGCGCCTTTCCACAAAGGCATAATCCGGCGCCAGATAGGGGAATTCGCCAAGGCGTTCATTCGCTTCCTCAGGTGGCGGCGTATAGCGATCCGCCCATAGCGCAATGTTATTCGCGCAATCGCCAAGCGCCGGGATCAACGCCGGGTCCATGCGCACGCCCGTGCCGCAAATCGCATAATCGGCCAGGAAGGCACCGCGCGCTGTGTCCAACTCCACCCGCCCATTCGTCACGCGCGCCCCGGTCCATGGGCGCCCAACATGCATGGTGAAATTGGGAAAGGCATTGACCCGCGCATAGGTATCGGCCGGAAAGCCCTCCCGCAGACCAAGAATATAGGACATAAAACGCCAGCGCCATTCATCCGGCATTTCAAACATATGCCGCATGAAGCCGGCAAAGGTCAGCCAGCGATAGGGCTGGATGATCATGGGATCAGCGCGGCGGCAGAACAGATGCACCTCTGCCGCGCCGGCCTCCAGCGCCATGGCAGCATTGTCAAAGGCCGAGGCGCCCGCGCCCAGCACCGCCACAACGCGGCCCTTCAACGCCGCGAAATCAATCGCATCCGCGCTATGGGCGCGCCGATCGGCTGGCAGCGCGCGCAGGAAATCGGGCATCCACCATTCGCCAACGCCTTCCTGCCCGGTCGCCAGCACCACCTTGCGCGCCAAATAGGGCCCGGCCGAGCTTTCAACCCGCAGACAGGGCAGGCCATCATCCGTGCGCGCGGGGGAAATGCGCCCGGCATCCACGCCGTTGCGCACCGGCAGGGCCAGCACGCGGCGCAGCCAATTCAAATAATCCTGCCAGGCTTCGCGCGGGATCATGCGCATGGCAGCGAAATGCGCCGCGCCGAATTGCGCCTCATGCCAGGCCTGATAGGTCAGCGATGGAATGCCCAAATCCGGCCCGTTCTGATCCTTCCAGGATCGCAAGGTCGG
Organism: Roseomonas sp.; assembly: GCA_020249415.1. GTDB lineage: Bacteria > Pseudomonadota > Alphaproteobacteria > Acetobacterales > Acetobacteraceae > Neoroseomonas. The sequence continues at coordinate 3,094 of JADCFR010000371.1, forward strand.
CATGCGGGCATAGGTGACCCAGGGGCCTTCCTTGCCCTCCGGCGCCCGATCAATCAGCAGGATATTGGCTACCTTGTCGCGCTTCAGCGCATGCGCCACCGCAAGGCCGCATTGCCCCGCGCCGATAATCAGGCAATCCAGCACCGGCGCGCCGCCGCTGGTTTTGGCCTCAAGCCAGGCAGCGCGCGGATGGGCGACCATTTCCAGGTCGCGGCTGATATTGGCTTCAAGCTCGGTCAGGTTGCGCGGGGCCGGCATGTGGGGGAGAGCTCCTCTCATTCAGCGATAAGCATCCAGGATTCGGGCGCGGGATGCAAAAACCCAGCCGAAGGCTTACCTGAAAGCCATCCAGGGCCATGTTTTCGCCCTATCTCGGTTGTTATCACGTCCCGCTCAACCCCCTTGAGGCGCCACCTTTGTCCCAGGACCCGCCCGCACTTTCCATCGTCGTCCCCGCCTATAATGAGCAGGAGGTGCTGCCCCAATTCCACGCGCGGCTGGCGGCGGCCTTGGCGGGGATCGGCCTTTCCTGGGAGGTGGTTTATGTGAATGACGGGTCGAAGGATGGCACGCTTGCCGTGATGCTTGGCCTTCAGGCGCAGGATCAGCGCGCCTCAGTGCTCAATCTCAGCCGCAATTTCGGCAAGGAGATTGCACTGACCGCCGGGCTGGATCACGCCCGCGGCACTGAGGCCGTGGTGGTGATTGACGCCGATCTGCAAGACCCGCCGGAGGTGATCCCGGATTTGATCGCCGCCTGGCGCCAGGGCTTCGATATTGCCTATGCGCAGCGCAATACGCGCGCCGGTGAAACCTGGCTGAAAAAGGCGACCGCAGCAGCGTTTTATCGGCTGATGCAGCGCATCAGCGGCAAGGTGCATCTGCCGCCCGATACCGGTGACTTCCGGCTGATGAGCCGCCGCGCTTTGGATGCGCTGCTGAAACTGCGTGAACAGCATCGCTTCATGAAGGGGCTGTTTGCCTGGATTGGCTTTCCCGCCATTGCGGTGCGTTATGATCGCGCGCCACGCGCTGCCGGCACCACCAAGTGGAATTACTGGAAGCTTTGGAATTTCTCGCTGGAGGGCATCAC